>DATNKH010000475.1:0-12737 GCA_035603475.1 Thermoanaerobaculia bacterium | reverse complement strand
GTCGCGCGGCGCCAGCCAGGTGCGGTACAGACCGTCGCGGGTGCGGTACCGCTCGAGGACCGCGAGCGCGGCGGGCAACCGTGCGCGCTCGCCGCCCGCAGCGATCCGCCAGGCGAGCGCGGTGTCGTCGGCGTCGGGCGTGATGACGCACCCGAGCGCCGGGATCGTCGGCGAGTCAGGGCGGCCGTGATAACGCACCAGCCCGCTGGCCTCGATCTGGCCGGCGAGGTGACGCCGCGCCCGCTCCAGGTCCTCGCCGAGACCGCCCGCCGTCGCCACCGGCGCGAGCAGATCGACGATCATGGCGGTGAGGAAGGTGTTCATCTCGCGCCGCGGCTCCTCGAAGCGCGGCGCGCCGGTGTACGAGGTGAGCCAGTAGCCCGCGGGCTGCTGGCGTTCCGCGAGGACCGCGGCCGCACGCCGGGCGGCGCCGGCGAGGCCGCCGCCGGCGGACTCCGAGCCCTCGCCCAGAGGTCGGCCCTGGGGAGTCCCGCCGCTCACGCTCCGGCCGGGGTCGGGCGGCGCCGCCGCCCGCACCAGGATCTGGCGCCAGCCCAGGACGTGGACCTCTCCGTAGTCGCTGGTCTGCGCGGCGGCGACGAGGAGGTGCTTGCCGGGCGGCCAGGCGCCGGTCGCGACGGCGATGCGCCAGCCGCTGGGGCTGGCCTGGTGCAGGGTGCTGCTGACGTCGGGCCGGCCGAGGAAGCTCCGGGTCGCTCCGGCCTGCGCGCCATCCATCAGGACCACCACCTGCCGAGGCGCACGGTCGTCGGCGAGCGCCCAGCCCGCGACCAGGATCTGCTGGCCCGGCGTGACGGCGTCGACCTCGCGGCCGCCGGCGCTGATGCTGTCGAGGTAGCCGCGCACCTCGAGCGCCAGGTCCCCGGGTGCTCGCGCGTGCCGGAGCTCGGCGATGAAGGGCGTGTTCCGGACGTCCCAGGCGGCCTTCATCTGGCCGGGACCGGCGGCAACGGCGAAGATGGCCCGATCGCTCGTGCCGGTGTACCAGAAGGCGCCGACGGCCTGGATCGCGATCGCGGCGCAGCAGGCCAGCGCGAAGACGATGCGGCCCGCCGCTCCCAGCGCGGCGACGACCGGCGGCAACATCCAGAGCAACAGCGGCAGGAGGTCGGTCAGCCAGCGCGGCCCCCAGCAGTAGCCGATTCGCCAGTCGGTCTTGGCGTAGAGCAGCACCTGGCAGGCGACGGCGATGCCGAGCGCCAGCGTGAGGCCGCGAGCGCGAGCGCTGCGATCACGCGCCACGCCGCGCAGGCGGAGCGGGAAGAAGAGGAAGAGGAGGAACGGCGAGAAGACGAACAAGCCCCGCGTCGGACTGAACAGCTGGCCGGCGATGCCAGCCAGCAGGGGGTGCTGAAAGAAGGTCGCCTTGCCGGGGAGCCCGTAGCCGCCGGCGACGCTGCCTGCCACGTCGAGATTGTAAGCCAGGACGAGACCGAGGGGCAGCGCGGCGCCGGCGGCGAGCAGCAGGAGGCCGACCCAGCCCGACGCCGGAGGCCGACCCGTCTCCGGCCGCTCTGCAGTGCCGCTGCCGCTCCAGGCGACGGGCGGAGCCGCGGCCGGCGCCGCGACAGGCGGGGTGTGAACGATGCGGTCTCGCGGCCGCGCCCACCACAGGCCGTAGAGTCCCAGCGCCGCCGCCAGGATGGCGTCGGGCGGGCGGTTGGCCGCGACGAGCCCGCACAGGAGCCCCGCCGCGAGCGCCCGGGAAGGGGTGTACGGCCCGGTGAGGAGCAGCAGCGTGCCGACGATCAGCAGCTCGGCGAGCCCGTGCTGCCAGAGGGCCTGGCTGCTGATGACCCAGGTGGTGGTGCCGAAGGCGTAGGCGACGGTGAGCAGGAGAGCGTCGCGGGGCTTCGCTCGTCGCCGCAGCAGGCGATACAAGAGCGCGGCCGACGCGGCGGCCAGCAGCGAGGCGGTCAGCTTCTCCATCACCCTGGCGGTGCGGTCCAGTCGCAGCTCCGTCCAACCCTGGGCGTTGAGATAGCCGACCGCCGGCAGGTACAGCGGTGCGACCAGCACCGGCAGGACCACGGGATAGAGCGAGATGTCGTGGCCGCCGCGACCCTTGACGATCCAGTAGGGGTTGGGACGGCCTTGCGCCGTGGTGGTCGAGATCGGATCCAGCAGCAGGCTGCCGTAGCGCCAGATCCCGAACGGCAGGTACCGCGCGGGGTAGGTGTCACCGGAGCTGATCGAACGCAGGTTGGCGTTGTAGACCAGCAGGCAGACGAGCCCGAGGAGGAGGCTGGTCCGCAGATCGCGGTGGCGCTGCGCGGGCTCCTCTGCGCGAGGTTTTCCCTGAATCGTCCCGCCCTCCATGCCGCCGGGTAATGCCGGCGTTCGGCGATCGCCGCGGCAGCTTCAGCAGCCGTGTCTGCGAGAGAGCGAGGCTACCACAGGCGGCCGGGCGTGGGGGCGGGTAGTCGATCGACGGTCGTGTCCTGGATGGGCCTTGCCTCTCTCTGGGCGAGGGTAGTGAGGGCAGGGGGCAGAGGACTTTTCATCTCGTGCTCCGGGACCCTGGGGCCGGGCTGGGGCGGTGGGAGGAGGCGATCGGCGCATTCAAGCGGGTCCGCACCGATGGGGTGGGGGGGCCAGGCGGACGACGAATGCGAACCTCTAGCAGGCTTATTGATACGGCGCGCTGGCCATTACCGGGCCCCGATCATCGCAGCAAGCAGGAGACAGCAGTGCATATTGCTATATGCACAGTATTACACAAGATTGACATTTGCGGTCCATAAGCATACCCTTCTCTCATATGAAAAGTGGAAAGGAATATCGCCGAGGTGATCATGGGTTCCCCTACTCTAGCGCTCTTCTACCTTAGCTCTCTGGCAGGATTTGTGATGGTGGCAGGAGGAGTTTGGCTCATCTACAAGGAGAAACTATACATCGACAAAGAATCAAGAGAAATCACAGAGATAGAAATACCGATGTTTGGTAAGTTCAGGACTAACGTGCCGGCGCTGATGTTATTTGCCCTGGGTTTCGTACCACTGATCTTTCCAATGTGGCGCCTTTCACGAGAGCTCGACAAGGTTCATCTGCTCGGCAGCGTTGAGGGAGCGGTAATGGGCAACCCAGTTCAGGTGCTCGCCGTAGCTGGTACAGAGACTCTCCGCAACGCGCGGGAGTTCGAACTGATCCTGCCTAAGGACGTAGCCCAGTCATCCTACACGTTGATTTACATCCAAGGCTCCGCAATCTTCGAGGATCACGTGCAGCTCAAGGAGGAAATGGATGGCAAGGTCCACGCACCTTCACACCTCGTTCATCCCCTGCCGGACCCGGTAAAGTATGCCCCCAACCTCCCGGCAGTATCTCCCGACTTCGGGAGTCACTAGTCGCACGCGTTCGGAGACCACCCAATGCATCGCGCGGCCATTGCACAAGGATTCCTTCTGGCTATGTCGGTTTTATTTGCAGCGGCTGACCCGCTTACAGCACAGTCTTCCTTGAGCGGCCGAGTTGTCGATCACACCAGCGGTCACGGCGTAGGTTCCCTCGTTGTTCGCCTAAGTCCGCCGACTGCGCTTCAGAAGCCAGACGTGATCACGTCGACAGACAGCAACGGTGAGTTCCACCTTCCGAGTCTGCCGGAGGGAAGATACCTGCTCACCGTCTTGCAGGGCCTAACTCCTCTCTACCGCGCGGAAATCTACGTCAGAGGTCAAAGCCATAAGCTCATCTCCCTGGAACGGTTCGAGGATGCGATCCTCTCTTTGCTTGAGCGGTACAGAACGCGCAGCAAATTCTATATAAGGCCTGACATTCCCATTGACAAGCTAAATATAGCTCGCGCCAGGGCAGTCGTGCCACCGGACGAGCCGGTACTTGCTCTACTAGACGCCACACTAACAGGGACGGCTGACCTGGCCTTAGTGTTCTGCAGCAACGGCATCTTCTATAGGACGCGAGGCGGAACTCATGATGCGTCCCGGCAGGGGAGGGTGCTATATGTTGATTTTCCAGGCATTTCATTTGAGAGACAGGGGAGCTTCTCAGCAGTCTCACTCGGGCCAGGAAAGTCGTTCGACACAGGCGGATCAGGCTTTTCGGTCGAGGCCTTGCTGGAGCTGCTGAACAGCATAAAAGCCCTGCTCACGCAACACAGCTAAAGTCCTTGCGCTCCGCGAGGCCTCGCCGGCCTGAAAACGGTGCCGCCGCGCTCCAAGAGGAGGCTCGTCAAGGTGAGGCCGGGCGAGTGGAAGACGGCGTCGCGGGTGCGCTCGACGATCTCGGCCGGCAGGCGTGCCGTGAGACGAGCGGTCGCGCTGCCAGGCGCCAGCGATCGGTTCTACGCCGACGGCTGCCCGGGTGGTGGTTAGGTCACCTTTGAGTATCTTCCGCGTTGTCGTTTCCCAAGACAATAGTCCGCTGTGTATCTGAAACGTGAGAGCTCCTGATGGTAGAACCACTTCTACAACAGGGTCCTGCGTTACTCTCGCACTGGCTGCCGGATGCGACCGCCGCGCACTCTCCTTCGGGAAAAACATCAAGCCGATCATGGCAGCCGTGGAGAAATTCCACGATGCTCACCGGCTCGTGCGCCTGGCACGATGCTCTCTTCGTGATCATGAGAGTGGCCAGCGGCAACGCTAGCCCTGTGGAAGGTCATCGAAATCGATCCCCTTTCCCGACGAGATTGTGGCTGTTGCGACTGCGATCACCTCGGCCAGTCACTTGTTGATGGTCCCAGGAGAGGACGACTGGGCATTCGTCCGGCCGCACTCGCACCCCGCGAGATCGAGTAGGATGGGGTTCAGTGGATGCCGGTACAATAAGAGTCAATTGTTATAGGTTGGCTTCGAAGCCCCGCAGCGTCCACGAGTACGATCTCATCTACAATTGGCCCAACCGTGCCGTGGCTGCTCCAGTAGCAGTGATACCAAAATCGAAACTCTCCCTCCTGCCATGTCCCCTCGAAGAGCGTTGGGTTCTCCCAATTTGATGTGGTCCAGTTACCTGGTGGAGCCTCGACTATACGACTCTCAATTAGCACAATAGGATCACAATCATCGTTTGTGAAACTCATAATCGCCGGCACCCACGTTCCATCTCCAATTAAGGTAAGCGGACCATCCGCGCTCGTGATTTTAGGGGCAACGTTTCCGCTTCGTGTCGAAGGCAGGCTTCCAGCGAAGTATTGGTAGCCACAGGCATTATTGATAGGTAGGTCACGATTATCTGGGCTCTTTGCTACGAGCTGGCACAGACTCGGAGTCGTGGGGTCTGTGATGTCAAGTGTATCCGCAACAGCCTCGAAGTGGCTTGTCTCGTGAACCAGCGCTGTCACCTTAGAATCTGTCGTGTTTATAAACGGAAGAGTCCAGAAGCGTGTGCAAAGATGCACATGGTAAGGCACTCTACGTTCAGCGTGGGCGAAGGCTCCCCTATGTTCCTTGCATGTTGCGTCGGATCCATCGTCGCAATAGAATTGGAAAGACTGAGTAGCTAAGGCGCTGAAGATTGCTGCGAAGTTGCTTTTCACTTTCGCATAGCGTTTTGAATCGTAACAGCCGAACCAAGTCCGATAGTCTTTGTCTGCAAAGCCAGTCATTGGCGTGCTTGCAGTCAACCGACTGTTCGCTTGTTCCGAAATGGTTTGGGCACCCGCAAGGACTGCTTTGAGTTGGTTCTGTCTTGAAGTAGAACAGCCCACGAAGCTAGGAGTAGAGGCCAGCGGGGATATACCGCCCTCTTCCTCGGATCTCGACATTGGTCTTTGCTGGGTAGCTTCATCGCGGTCAACCCAAAAGGTCGCGGTATCCGAATTCAATCGTGCAAACATGACGGCTCCGCTGGCATTCTTGACCAACAGACCCTCGTAGGGTTGGCGAGAGCTTACTGAGTACTCGCCACGACGACTCATGTCATACGACGTCGCAAGATTAACGCTCGCAGACACTTCACCGCCGGCGGGGATGCAAATGAAGTCGCTTTGCTCTGGCGTTGCCCACTCCACTATTAGGCCAATATAGTCTACGGGTTGACCATCACGGCGAATCTCGAAGAGGTCACCCAAGATGCCGCGCATGGGGGTTTGCCGGTACAAGACCCACACATCTTCCGATGAATCGTTGCGCAGCGTGTACACGATGATGGCGACTTCACTGGCGTTGACTGACGGGTGCTGGACCTCCAGGCGGACCGAGAGACTCGCTGGTAGGGGTTCTGCCGCATGAGCCACAGTCACGGCGGCAAAAAGCAGGCTTCCAGTCGCTAGATTCCGATAAGCGCGCTGCTTTGTCATGGGAGGGCCTCGTCTTTCGGAGCGTTCATATTTGCTAAGTATAGCACCAGGCGGTTGCGCTGGCGGCGTGCCGGTCCCGCTTGATAAGCGGCCCCTCGCGGCAGCCGCGTCTGCGACGGCTGGGACTCTCGACGCCGGTCAGATTGCCGCCCGGCTGGTCCCGTCAGGACGGCTGTTTCCATGGTCCAAATTTGGTCCATTGCCGCAGACTCCTCCGCGAACCTCCAGGCACCGTGGCGCACCGACAAGTTGCTGCTCCTGCTGGGCTTACGGTGCCCGGTGGTGCCCGGGAGACTCCCCGAGAACCGCCTCGAGCGGACTTTTTCGTGCGCGGGGCTGCGCCGTTGGATCGCCAAGTCGCGGTTCCAGTCCCGGTCAGGTAGGCGATTCAGGCAGGCGGCTCGTCGGCCTCGGCGACGGCGTGGACTCCTCCCCACTCGCCCTTGGTCAACGACCCGACCAGGCGGCCTGGACCGCAGCGGCGAAGTACTGCAGGCTTGAGATCCTGCCCGGCGATCCACGCTGCCTTCGGTGGAAGCTGACCTCCTCGAGTGTGCGCCGCACCACGTCGAGCGGAACGCCCTGGCGGTACCAGTGGCGCACCAGCTTCCAGGCGAGCGGCGTCAGCAGATAAGGCGCGCCGCGAAGGCGGACAAAGGTCTCTTCGATCGTCGCGCTGTAGGCCTCAGCACTGGTCTCGGCTGCGCAGCTGCTCACCGCGGCGACGTTGATTCAGGGCGCAGCCCTCGCGGTCGATCCCCGGAGGATCCAAAGACGTAGGTTGGAAGAGATCGAGGATCTCCCGTACCAGTGAGACGATCGCGATCGAGACGCTGGGTGTCGGCGGTGCCCTTGAATCTGGGCAGGAGCCGAGGCGCCGGCGGCGGAAGACGGTGCCTGAGCAAAAGAACTGGCTGGACGGGAGCAAATGGCGAGGCGGTCTGGGTTGGCCCCCGGTGTGAGACCGCCGCCCAGCAGCGTTGAAAGTTCCAAAATCGGCCTCAGCATGACCGCGGTGAGGGAGTGAGCGAGGCGACTACAGCGAGTGCCAGTCTTAAGTACCCGTCAGCTTACGTATCAACTCAGCTAGCTTTGGCATGGCTTTGGTCTCTCTCTCGCTACGCTCCATCAGCGCCACATCAGTGGATTTCAAGATACCTTGGATGCACTGAAAGAACCACGCACCGGCACCACTGCTAGTGTTAATTAGCTCGCTCTTCAAGAGCGTATCCCTGGCGCTCTTCGGATGAGTGAGCTCATTCCGCAGCTCCACGAGTCGCTGAAACTGCTCCCAACCATGATCACCATAATCGACTGTGAACGGAGATCCAAAGACCTGCGGGAACAGCTGAAACGAAAGAGTAAAGTTGTCCAGCAATCGATTAGGTTTGTACCTGTCCTTGATTTTCCTTCCTTGAACGAAGTACTCTGTTTCGTGGATGAGGTGACTCTCGCCTCTAGTAAGTTGTATTTCATCGCGTTCCTCTGCGTGACAGATCAGTCGTCGCATAACGAAGAGCAATCCTTCGACAAAAATCAGGAGTGCGCGAGCATGTCCTCGGTACCAGAACCCTAGCTCAGCATAGTCCCCTTGACTTAATGATTCTTCTGTTCCGAAGACCCGACCCTTTACCTTAATGCATTCAGCCTGGTAACGCCTTGTATCTGCGCCAAGAGCGTCAGCCATTGTCTTAAAATAAAGAAACCCAGCGTATCGGCTCAGCTGAGCGAATTCCTCAAGGTGGACTGGGAGTTCGTTGGCGTTGTCGTCCATGATAGCCGGCCTCTTCCATTGAGAGAACACAACGCCTCGGTCGAGGAGACAGTCACCCCTGTTGACGGTACACGAGAAGACCCAGGTAGGGGAAGAGGGCGAGGCCGCCAGCCTCCTCTGCCCGGAGGCTCTCGTTGAAGAGATCGAGGATCTCCTCTTCGCTCATCTGCTGAATCTCGGGACCGATCCTGAAGCGAGTTGTGAAGACGTTCGGTTCCACGTACTCGATGACAGCGTCCTCGGCACTGCGCGTGATCCGTACCGAGCCGGAGGCGTTCACCGGGCTCCGGGGCGAGGCGGACGGTGACCTGGCCGCCCTGTGGCGGCGTGAACTTGAGGGCGTTGGAGAGGTAGTTGTAGAGGACCTGCCGGAATCGGGCGCGCTGACGCCCCAGGCGCTGGTGGGCCAGAACGGGGTGACCGACGCGGTCGTCGACGTCGTCGGGTTCTTCCAGCAGGACCGCCGCTCCCGGCATCCGGACGCGCCCGAGAGCGAGCAGGCGCTGCACTCGCGCCCGACAAACCAGCCAGGCGAGCAGCACCAGGCCGGCCCGGAACGTCGCTTGACCAGAGGGTACGGGTCCGGTACTGTCCTGCCCGCATCCCGCTTCTTCATCACCACATCGCATCGGCAGAGGGATCTTGCGCCATGGCCAACAGTGTCAGCGTCATCACCGGTGAGTCCTGGTTCTCACGCCTCATCGGGTCGATCGGGAGCGTGCTGGTCGGTCTGTTGCTGTTCGTCGCCTCGTTTCCGCTGCTGTTCTGGAACGAGTCGCGGGCGGTGAAGACGGCACGCAGCCTCTCGGAAGGCGCCCGCGCCGCGGTCAGCGTCGCCGCCGACCGGGTCGACCCGGGCAACGAGGGAAAGCTGGTGCACACGAGCGGCGCGGTCACCATGGCAGCGCCGGTCGTCGACCCGGACTTCGGGGTCAAGGCGCAGGCGATCAAGCTGATCCGCAAGGTCGAGATGTATCAGTGGCAGGAAAAGAAGAAGTCGGAGACCCGGAAGAAGCTCGGCGGTGGGACTGAAACGGTAACGACTTATAGCTACGACAAGGCGTGGTTGCCGACCGTCGCCAACTCGTCGGCTTTCCACGAGCCGAACGGGCACCAGAACCCGGACAGCATGCCGATCGCGTCGGCGACGACCCTCGCCGATCCGGTTCACCTGGGGGCCTTCAAGTTGTCGAAAGAGCAGCTCGACAAACTCGACGAGACGGAGCCGCTCCGTGTCGACCAGCCGCCCACCGGTCCGCTGTCGCAGGACTCGCGGTCCCCGCTCAAGCTGGCCGATGGCGGCTACTACCGCGGCGCCGACCCCACGTCGCCGCAGGTAGGCGACGCGCGCATCCGCTTCGAGATCGTGAACCCGAAGACGGTGAGCACGGTCGGCGTGCAGACCGGCGACACCTTTGCCGCCTACCAGGCGAGAGCCGGCGGCACCGTGCTCCTGGTCGCTGCGGGCAGTCACGGGGCGGCCGAGATGTTCAAGGCCGCGCAGGACGCCAACAAGACGCTCACCTGGGTGCTGCGGGCGGTGGGCCTGGCCATCATGTTCTTCGGCCTGCTGTTGATCTTCAGGCCGATCGCGGTGCTCGGCGACGTGGTGCCGCTCGTCGGCACCATGCTCGGCGCCGGCCTCGGCTTCTTCGCGTTCCTGCTCTCGATCGCGCTGTCGCTGGTGACCATCGCCATCGCCTGGGTCTTCGTGCGCCCGGTGCTCGGAATGAGCCTGCTGGTCCTCGCCGGCGCCGCTCTTGGTCTGCTCATCGCCCGCGGCCGCGGCGGGACACCCGCGGTGGCCGCCGCGCCGCCACCGCTCGCCAAGACCTGAGCGGTCGAGCGTCGTCGCCGGCCAAGCGAGCCGAGAGCGATGCTCTGACCAGCCCGGGCGAGAAGCCTCGGACCAGCTCCACCGCCTCGCCCGCGGCGGTGGTCGCGGCAATGGCGGCCAG
This sequence comes from Thermoanaerobaculia bacterium, assembly GCA_035603475.1. Classification (GTDB taxonomy): domain Bacteria; phylum Acidobacteriota; class Thermoanaerobaculia; order Multivoradales; family UBA5704; genus JASLEW01. Next base: position 2,728 of record DATNKH010000475.1, on the reverse strand, counting down.
CACGATGGAAAGCTGCGAGCCCCAGAAGAAGACCAGGCGCGAACGGGGCCTCGTGCGTGCCGCCGGCATCGAACCGCAGCACGAGCGCGCCGGGAGATAGGGCTGGGGAGGTGAGGGCTACCGCCCTCTGCACTGCACGGCCGGCCGGCCGAACACCACGTAATGGATGTCGGTCCGCGAGCTCGGCGTGGCGCGGTTGAGCCCGTAGCCGAAGGCGTTGAACAGGTTGCCGGGGTTGTCAACGGTCCGCGGCGTCTGCCGGATCGTCACGTAGTCGCCGAAGCGCGTCGTGCCGAGGTCGCTGTCGGTCGTGATGTAGGCCACGAAGTCGCCCCAGAATCCCACCACGTGGTTCTCGTAATTGCCGCCGCCGCCGTACTCGAACGACATCCCGATCTCCCGGGTGCATTCGTTGGTCGCCAGCGACGGATAGGCGAAGGCGTAGCTGTCGTTCCAGACCTGCACCTGCTGGATGCGGTTGAAGTCGTGGTTGCGGTCGAGCGCCACCATCTCCACGTGTGGCTGCCGGAAATTCTGGTCCGTGCCCGCGCTCCACGCAAACCAGAGCTGGTTGGAGACGCGCGTGGCGCCGATGATCGCGTTGCCGGGGAAGCCGCCGCTGCCCGTCAGCCAATCTTGGCCGTCCGGGGTCGTCGAGGAGAGGGCGTTGTTGGCCCACGTCGAGATCCCCACGTCGCGCCAGAAGTAGGTGCCGGAGCCCTCCTGCCAGGAGAAGACCCGCATCTGGCTGTTGCTGTTGTGGCCGGCCCAGAAGATCTCGTCCAGCGTGTCTTGCATCAGGTGGCCGCCCCAGGCCATGCCGGCGTCCGGGGGATTGGTGTAGAAGATGGTGATCGTGCCGCCGGCCTGGATGTCTGCCAGCGAGATGCGCGACACCTGGAAGCCGCTAAGGCAGCCGGTGGGGCAGGCGGGCCAGCCGACGTCCCAGCTCAGGTAGAGCGAGTTGTTGCCCACCGAGAGATCCGGGTAGTCGACGCCTGTGCCGTTGGGCTGGCCGAAGAGGCTTGACGGCAGATCCCAATAGGTCCACGCCGTGCCGCCGCTGTTGACGAGGTCCGCCGTGCTCGCCGCCGCCAGCCGGAAGCCATTGCCCTGCTGCAGCCAGATGAAGCGGTCGACGGCGGGCACGTACTGGACGATTTGGTCGCAGCAGAAGCCGATGGCGCCAGCGGGGAAGATCGTCGTCGGATCCAACTGTGCGAACAGGCCGCCGCCGTTGGTCGACAGCGCCGCAAACGAGTTGGCGGAGACGAAGACGGCGTTTCCCCCTGTGGCGCCGCCGCTCGGCTCGGCGATGCTGTTGCCGGTAGTGATGCCGATGCCGTTGTTGACGTTGAACACGATAGGAGGCGGATCGCCCAGGCGGACCTTCTCGGTCCCCGTCTTCGTCGGCGTCGGCGTTCCGGGAACGAACCTCCCGGTCGGCACCGTCCAGCGCGAACCATTGACCTCGTCGCCGAAGCTGGGCCGCCGGTGCGGGTAGCGCGCTCCCTCGACCTTGTGGGGCTCGGCCGTGGCCTGGTGCGCCTGGCCGGAGCCGGGCGCGGCCGGCGGCAGCACCACTGCGCAGCCCGCCGTGAACGGCCGGCGCCCGCCATAGCCGCTCTCGTAGGTGCCGGCGATCACCAGCTTATAAGGGCTCCCCGGCGTCAGCCGCGCGTCCTTGAAGCTCTCCTGCACGATTGTGCTCTGGCCGGCGCCGATCTTCCCCACGGCGATCGGGGTCGGCGTCGCCGCCGTCGCCGGATCGAGGCGGATGGAGTCGATCGTTACCGTCACCTCCGTCCGGGGATCGGCGTTGCGGAGCCGCGCCGCCACTAGCAGCGTGTCGGGCTGTTCCAAGGCCACGCCCGGCGCCTCCAGCGCCAGGCCACCGGGCGGCACCTTGCCCGGCCCGCCGTAGTAGCGGTCGGAGGAGCAGGCGGCGAAGTGGAGCGCGGCGAACAGCACAAGGGGAATCGTTGTCGATCGGCCACGGAATTTCGTCATCTCGCTCTCCTTGGGGCCTCTTCTGTCAGGCGGTCTGCGTGCCTTGAAAGTTACTGCAGCTGCCAAGGAGTTCGCCGCCGGCCGGCGTTTCCTGACAGGCCCGGTCGCGGTGGGGTGGTCCAGCACAGAAACAGCGGTCGATCAGCCTCGTGGCGCGTGCGTAGGTCGGCGATCGGGCAGGCGTTACGGCGCCGTCCGCCTGTCCCTACCGCCCTCGCGAGCTGACCCACTACCGGCAGGGCAGCCGCGGTCAGTCGTAGACGCCGTCCACGTACCAGGCGCCGGAGGCGCGGTCGCGGAAGATGCGGTAGATGCCGCCCGTGGTGAGCTCGACGTCCCAGTAGTCGCGCCCGGTCGGGTTCGGGGTCCACCATTCGTCCCCCAGCCCCCAGGGGCCCGCGGCCACCTTCACCCGGCCGGTGACGCGCAGCCGCCCGGCGGTGTCTTCGCGAGTGACGGGCCGGATCTCGACGGGAGCGAGCAGGCAGGGCTCGGCGGTCTCCGGGGTCTCAGGGATCTCCGGGGGCCCCGGGGGCTTCGAGGGCTCCGAGGGCTCCGCGGACTCTGAAATCCCTGGGGTCTCCGGGTCATGGACTAGGACCTCGACCTCCGTCGCCGGCCGCACCACCCGTACCGACAGCAGGCCGCGCCCCGCCGTGGACCGCAGGTCGCGCCGGACTTCCGGAGCCAGCGGCGGTGGCGGCGGGGCATACTCGAC
>DATNKH010000474.1:0-2200 GCA_035603475.1 Thermoanaerobaculia bacterium | reverse complement strand
ACCGGTGCTGACCCGCAACGTCGGCAACCCCGCGGCGCTGACCCTCGACGGCTACCGCCAGGGCGGCGGCTACGAGGGCCTCGCCAAGGCCCTCGCCATGGAGCCCGACGCGATCATCGACGAGGTCAAGCGGTCGGGCCTGCGCGGCCGCGGCGGCGCCGGCTTCTCTGCCGGCGTCAAGTGGAGCTTCATCCCGAAGGGCAAGGACAAGCCGAAGTACCTGGTCTGCAACGCCGACGAGTCCGAGCCGGGCACCTTCAAGGACCGCCTGCTGATGGAGAAGGACCCGCACCAGCTGATCGAGGGCTGCGCCATCTGCTGCTGGGCGGTGCAGGCGGGCACCACCTACATCTACATCCGCGGCGAGTACACCCACGCCAACGCGATCATGGAGCAGGCGATCAAGGAGGCGTACCAGGCGGGCATCCTCGGCGACAGCGTCCTCGGCTCCGGCTTCAAGCTCGACATGTACATGCACCAGGGCGCCGGCGCCTACATCTGCGGCGAAGAGACCGGCATGATCGAATCGCTCGAGGGCAAGCGCGGCCAGCCGCGGGTCAAGCCGCCCTTCCCCGCCGTGGTCGGCGCCTTCGGCGCCCCCACCGTCATCAACAACGTCGAGACCCTCGCCAACGTGCCGCACATCCTGGTGCGCGGCGCCGACTGGTTCAAGTCGATCGGCACCGACGAGCGCAACACCGGCCCGAAGCTCTACGCCATCTCCGGCCACGTCGAGCGCCCCGGCACCTATGAGACCGCGATCGGCATCCCGTTCAGCGAGCTGCTCGATCTCGCCGGCGGCATGTACCGGGGCGGCAAGCTCAAGGCCTACATCCCCGGCGGCGCCTCGGCGGCGATCTTGACCGCCGACCAGGCCCACCTCGCGCTCGACTTCGACACCATGACCAAGGCCGGCTCGATGCTCGGCTCGGCGGCGGTGATGGTGATGGACGACACCACCTGCATGGTGCGCTCGGTCGCCCGGCTGGCCAAGTTCTTCAACCACGAGTCGTGCGGCCAGTGCACCCCCTGCCGCGAGGGCACCAACTGGATGGAGCTGCTGCTCACCCGCATCGAGCACGGCGAGGGGCGGCCGGGCGATCCGCAGCTGCTGCGGTCGGTTTGCAAGAACATGAACGGCACCGCCCTCTGCGCGCTGGCGGAGGCCGCGGTCGGTCCGGTCGATTCGCTGATCAAGCGCTTCCCGGAGGAGGTCGAGCAGCACATCCGCGACCGTGCCTGCCCGTTCCCCCACCGCCGCTACTTCGAGAACGGAGCGTCTTGACGTGCCCAAGGTCACCATCGACGACCGCACCGTGGAGGTCGAGGCCGGCACCAACCTGATCGACGCCGCCTTCAAGGCCGGCGTGCACATCCCCCACTATTGCTACCACCCGCGGCTGTCGGTGGTCGGCCAGTGCCGGATGTGCCTGGTCAAGGTCGCCGGCATGGGCAAGCTGCAGGCCGGCTGCGCTACCCAGGTGATGAAGGACGGCATGGTGGTGCACACCGACCTGCCGGAGGTCAAGGAAGCGCAGCAGGGGATGATGGAGTTCCTGCTCATCAACCATCCCCTGGACTGCCCGATCTGCGACCAGGCCGGCGAGTGCGGGCTGCAGGACTATGCCTTCAAGCACGGCGTCGCCTTCTCGCGCTTCCAGTTCGAGGACAAGCGCACCTACCCGGGGCGCGAGCGCATCCCGCTCGGCGGCAACGTGCTGCTCAACATGAACCGCTGCATCCAGTGCACGCGCTGCATCCGCTTCACCGAGGAGATCGCCGGCACCGGCGAGCTCGGTTTCTTCAACCGCGGCGCCCGCACCGAGATCGGCACCTTCCCCGGCAAGCAGCTCGACAACCAGCTCGCCACCTGCGTCGTCGACATCTGCCCGGTGGGCGCGCTCACGTCCACCCGCTTCCGCTTCGCCGAGCGCGTCTTCTACCTCGACAAGCGGCCGTCGCTGTGCACCGGCTGCGAGGTCGGCTGCAACATCACGATCGAGCACCGCCGGGGCGCCATCAAGCGCTACAAGCCGCGCTTCAACCCCGACGTCAACGATTACTGGATGTGCGACATCGGCCGCTTCGAGTACCACTGGATCGAAGGCGACGATCGCGTGCGCAAGCCGCTCGAGAAGAACGCCGCGGGCCTTCAACAGCCGGTGTCCTGGCACGATGCGATTGCGAAGGTGTGCGATCG
>DATNKH010000473.1:0-11455 GCA_035603475.1 Thermoanaerobaculia bacterium | reverse complement strand
CGTGGCTGCTCGCGAGCGCTACCTTGCCGAGGAGATCCCCTACGACGCGGCCTCGGTGTCTCTCGAGTTGGCGATCCTTTACGCCGAGCAGAAACGGACCGCTGAGCTCAAGCAGCTTGCTGCCGAAATGGTGGCGATCTTCACGGCCTGGAAGATTCATCGCGAGGCACTTGCGGCGCTGATGTTTCTCAAGCAGGCGGTGGACACGGAGCAGCTGACCGTTCAGACCACCGTGGGCGTAGCGCACTTCCTGCGGCGCGCCGAGATCGACCCCACCCTCAAGTTCGAAGCGCCGGCCTAGCCTTCCAGCGCCGGCGCTGGCGCCCCGCCGCCTGCCCTGCTCTTGATTCAGTTCTGGTCGACACCCTTTTCGCCCGAAGCTGCCTCGGGCGCCGGCAGCCACTCCACCGCCCGAGTCTTGAACCAGGCCTCGAGGAGGCGGACCTCTCCTCCGGGCACCGGCCAGGCCCGGGCGACGTGGAAGTGGCCCAGGAGGAGGACGTCGTGGCCTTCGGCGAGGCGGCGCTCGGCGTAGCGGCGGATGGCGGCTTCGGGGAGGCGGCGGCGGTGCTTGAAGTTGGTGCGGGAGAGGCGGCGCTCGGTGGAGCTGACGAGGCGGCGGGCGAGGGCGGCGGGGATGCGGCTGGCGAGAAAGCGGCTGAAGCCGCTCTTCGCGAGGCGCCGCCAGCCGCGGTACTGCCAGTCGTCCGCGACCAGGCCGTCGCCGTGGACAGCCAGGTAGCGCACGCCGCCTTCCTCGAAGGCGATCTCGGACGCCATCTCGTCGAAGGCATCGGCATAGGGACTGCCGGCGAGGAAGAAGTCGCGGTTGCCTTCGACGTAGTCGATTCGCAGGCCGCGGCGCCGCAGGGCGCGCAGGGCGGCGACCACCTCCGCGATGTCCGCGGTCTCGAAGCGCCCCAGGCCCACCCACGCCTGGAAGAGATCCCCCATCACCACCAGGCGGCGGCAGCCGGCGTCGGGCAGGGCCGCGAGCTGCCGGACGAGCGGCCCGGCCGGACCGCCCGGCCCGCTCAGATGGGCGTCGGCGAGCAGCGCCACGAGTTGGCGCGGTCGCGAAGCTCCTGAGCCTTCCATGCTTCCGGGTTACCGGTGGGGGTCAGAGGATCGACAGCTTCTGCCTGGTCGCGCTCTGCCGGGCCACCTCGTCGACCACCGCTTCCGCGACATGGCGGAAGGCGTCGGCGTGCGGTCCCTGGGGCTCGGCGACCACGATCGGCACGCCGCTGTCGCCGCCGAGGACGATCTTGGGATCGAGCGGGATCGCCCCCAGGAAGGCGGTGCCGAGGAACTTGGCGGTCCGCTCGCCGCCGCCCTTCTTGAAGATGTCGGTGACCTCGCCGCAGTGCGGGCAGACGAACGACGACATGTTCTCGACGATGCCGATCACCGGCACGTTGACCTTCTTGAACATGGCCAGCCCCTTGCGGGCGTCGATCAGCGCGACGTCCTGGGGAGTGGTCACGATCACCGCGCCGGCGAGCGGTACCTTCTGGGTGAGGGTGAGCTGCGCGTCGCCGGTGCCGGGCGGCAGGTCGAGGATCAGGTAGTCCAGCCTTCCCCACTCGACGTCGCCGAGCATCTGCTCGAGGGCGCGCGTCACCATCGGCCCGCGCCAGATCACCGGCGTGTCGGCGTCCAGGATGAAGCCGAGCGACATCAGCAGGATGCCGTACTTGTCGAACGGCACGATGCGGTTGCCGGAGATGATCGGCTTCTCCTGGATCCCGAACATGGTCGGCACGGAAGGGCCGTAGATGTCGCCGTCCAGGAGCCCCACCCGGTGACCGAGCTGCGCCAGGCGCACGGCCAGGTTCGCCGCCACGGTCGACTTCCCGACGCCGCCCTTGCCGCTGGCCACCGCGACCATGTGCCGGACCCCGGGAGCGAGGTTCGGGTTCTGCGACGTCGCCCGCTGCGCCGCCGGGTCCTGCCCGGCGGGCGCCGCCGGCCGCTGCATCTGGATCGCCACGCGGGCGCCGCCCGCCCCCGGCACCGCTCGCACCGCGCGCTCGGCCTCCGCCCGCACCTTCTCCGCGGCCTCCGGATTGTGGGTGGCCATCTGCAGGCTCACCTCCACCTCGCCGCCATCCGAGACCTTGACGTCATGCACGAACCCGAAAGAGACGATGTCCCGGCTCATCCCCGGGAACCGCACGGCCTTCAGCGCCTCCCATACCTTCGCCTCTAGATCGTTCGCCATTGTTTCGCTGTCCTGTCTCGCTGTCTCTCCGAGGTGTCCGTGGATGGTGGGCAGTGGCGATAAAGAGTACCACGCGGGTCCGGAATCATTCCTCGGCCACCTCGTCGACATCCCCGGGGCTCATGCCGGCCAGCTCGGCCAGCTGCCGCCGCACCTCCGCGATCAGCTGGCGCTTGCGGCGGATGCCGTAGTCCGTCACCGCGATCGGCGCCCCGAAGCGGACCTCGACCGTTCCCGGCCGGATCGACCACTGCCGCGGCGCCTGCACGCCCCGCGTGCCGCGGATGCCCACCGGCACGATCGGCAACCCGGTGCGCAGGGCGAGCAGGAAGCCGCCGCGCTTGAACGGCAGCAAGGTGTCGCCGGTCGACCGCGTACCTTCGGGGAACAGGAGGATCGAGCCGCCGGAGCGCAGGCGCTGCTCGGCCGCGGCAAACGACTGCCGCGCCGACGCCTTGTCGCCGCGGTCGACCGAGACGAACCCGGCGGCGGCCAGCGCCCAGCCGAAGATCGGGATGCGGAACAGGCTCTGCTTGGCGACCAGCCGGAAACGCCCCGGCACGGCGAGGAGCACCGCCGGGATGTCGAACAGGCTCTGGTGGTTGGCCAGGTAGATATAGCTCGTACCCGGGTCGAGCTCGGCGGCGCGCCGCACCGTCAGGCGCACGCCGCTGATACGCAGCAGGCCGGCCGACCAGAGCCGCGTGACCGCCAGCGACCAGCGCCCGCGCGGCGGCAGCCAGCTGACAGCGATCGTGGCGATCCCCAGCACCAGGCTGGCGACGACCAGGTACAGATTGCCCGCCACCGTGGCAAGCGCCTTGCTAACGAACGTCGCCGGACCACGGGTCCCGGGGTTGGATGCGCTCAATGGGCTGCCCTCCCCCATCTCCTCCTCGAGTGGTGGATGGCATTATCGGCATAATCGACATCGTTGGCCAACGCTGGGTCGTATCCTACGGTGCCTACAGTGCCCTATGTCCCGCCTCACTTTCCCTCCCGGCGAGGGTCGAGGCCAGCGGGGAAGGCGTGATTTCGGGATACGCTGAACCGCCATGGAACCCTCGGCCCGCCGCTCCCGTCTCCTGGCGCTGCTGCGCGGGAGCCTGGCGCTCGGCGCGCTCTACGACGCCGCGTTCGCGGTCCTCATGGTGACCGCGCCGCGCCTGCCCGCCCGATTGCTGCGGCTGCCGCTGCCGCCGCTGCCGGAGGCCGCCTTCTATCTGTGGATCATGGCCGTGCTGTTGCTGATGCTCGCCACTCTCTACCTGCTGGCCGCCCGCGAGCCACGGCGCTACGCCGGGGTCGTGGCCGTGGCCGCCGGCGGCCGCCTGCTGGGCGGCCTCGCCTTGGTGGCCGCGGCCTGGGGCCATCCAGGGCTGCAGGGCCTCTACCCGCTGGCTGCCGCCGATCTGGGGCTGGGGCTCGCCCACGCCGCATTCTGGTGGCCGATCCGAGCGTGAGAGCCCGCGACTTCGTCACCCGCACCGGCGAGATCGCCTTGCTCAGCGGCCGGGCTTTCGCCGCCATGGCGGCGCGGCCGCTCGAGACCAGGCTCTGGTTCGCGCAGATGGAGCAGCTGGGCGTGCGGTCGCTGGGGGTCGCCGGCATCGCCACCATCTTCACCGGCATGGTGCTGGCCCTGCAGACCGCCTACAGCCTTCCGTCGCTCGGAGTCAAGTACTACATCGGCTCGGTGGTCGCCAAGTCGCTGGTGCGCGAGCTCGGACCGGTGCTCACCGCGCTCATCGTCGGCGGCCGCATCGGCTCGGGGATGACCGCCGAGATCGGCACCATGACGGTGACCGAGCAGATCGACGCCATGCGCTCGATGGCCGTCGATCCGGTCAAGAAGCTGGTGGCGCCGAAGCTCGCCGCGGTGCTGGTGATGCTGCCATCGCTGACGGTGATCGGCTGCGGCCTGGGCATCCTCGGCGGCCTGCTGGTGGCGGTGTTCCAGCTCCACGTGCAGGCCTCGGTCTACCTCAACAACATCGTCCAGAACCTGACGCTGGCCGACGTCGTGAGCGGCGTCGGCAAGTCCTTCGTCTTCGCCTACATCATTGCCATCATCGGCTGCTACAACGGTCTCCACACCGAGGGCGGCGCCGACGGGGTAGGGCGGGCGACCACCGATACCGTGGTGACGCTGGCGATCACCATCATGATCTCCGACTACTTCCTCACCAAGCTGTTCATCCTGGTCGTCAGCTGAGCAGAGAGCCTGCCGTGCCGCCGGACGATCCGCTCCACGCTCCGCCGCCGCCCCAAGCGCCTGACCAGGCGCGCCCGGAGGCGCCGGCCCAAGAGCCGGCCCAGGCGCGCCCGGAGCCGCCGGCCCAGCCGCGGCCCGGGCCGCAGGCGCTGTTTACCGTCCGCGGCCTGACCAAGGGCTTCGCGGGCCGCAAGGTGCTCGACGGCCTCGACTTCGAGATCCTGCGCGGCGAGACCTTCGTCATCCTCGGCCGTTCCGGCAGCGGCAAGAGCGTCACCCTGCGCCAGCTCAACGGCCTGGACAAGCCCGACGCCGGCAGCGTGGTCTTCGACGGCACCGACATCACCGGTCTCGAAGAGCGCGACCTCTACCCGCTGCGGCGCCGCGTCGCCATGCTGTTCCAGGGTGGCGCCCTGTTCGACTCGATGACGGTATTCGACAACGTCGCCTTCCCGCTGCGCGAGCACACCCGCCTCTCCGAGGCGGAGATCGCCGCCAAGGTGCAGGAGAAGCTGGGCCTGGTCCGCCTGCCGGAAGCGGCACCGAAGATGCCCTCCGACCTCTCCGGCGGCATGCGCAAGCGCGCCGCCCTTGCCCGCTCCCTTGCCCTCGACCCGGAGGTGCTGCTCTACGACGAGCCGACGACCGGTCTCGACCCGATCACGTCGGCGGCCATCGGCAAGCTGATTCGACAGATTCACCGCCACCTGGACGTCACCCAGGTGGTGATCACCCACGACCTCGACCTGGCGCAGCACGTCGGCGACCGCCTCGCTTATCTCTCGGAGGGGCACTTCCGCTTCCTCGGCGACTGGGCCGCCGCGAAGCGCAGCTCCGACCCGGAGCTCGGCGACATGCTGTCCGGACGGGCGTGGGATGAGGAGGACGACCATGCCGCAAACGCACGGCCGTGAGCTCAGAGTCGGCCTGCTGGTCCTGGCCGCACTCGCGGTGCTCGCCATCGGCCTGCTGGTCATCGGCGACCGCAACAACTTCTTCGTGCGCAAGACCAGCTACTTCGTCCGTTTCACCCAGGTCGGCGGCCTCGCTCCGGGCGCCGGGGTGACGCTCGACGGCGTCAACGTCGGCACGGTCGAGAAGGTGGTGCTGCCCAAGAACCCCCAGCAGCGGGAGATCGACGTCTGGCTGGCGATCGACCGCCGCTACAGCGAGCGCCTGCGCGGGCCGCAGACGCCGGCGACGGCGCCGGACAAGGAGCAGATGACCAAGGCGAGGATCACCACCCTCGGCCTGCTGGGGGACAAGTACATCGAGCTCAACTCGGGCTCGGAGAGGTACCCCACCATCCCCGACGAAGGCGAGATCCCGGCCGCCTCCGAAGCCAATCTCGACGCCCTGGTCGCCTCGGGCGAGGACGTGATGGGGAACGTGGCGCAGATCTCGCACTCGCTGCAGCACATCCTCGCCCGGATGGACAGGGGTGAAGGTCTGCTCGGAGAGCTGACCACCGAGTCCGCGACCGGCCGCCAGCTGCGGGAATCGGCGGTCGCCACCCTGCAGAGCCTCCAGCGGCTGACGAACGCGATGGAGAGCGGCCCCGGCGTGCTGCCCAGGCTGGTCCACGACCGCCGGATGGGGGAGCGCCTGAACGGCGTGATCGAGCGCCTGGACAAGGTGGTGGAGAGCGCCCAGCACGGCCCGGGAGCCCTGCCGGCGCTGCTCAACGACCCGGGCGAGCGCGCCAGGGTGGACGAGACCCTGGCGAACCTGAACGGGGCCAGCAAGGACCTGAAGGACCTGACCGCCCGCTTCGGCAACAGCCAGGCGCTGCTGCCGCGCCTGCTCGAGGACGAGGCTTACGGCCGCGAGGTCAGCGAGCGGCTGCGGGAGACGGTCCAGCATCTCGACACGGCCGCGGATCGCCTGGTCGAGGGCAAGGGCAGCGCCGCGCTGCTGCTCAACGACCCTGGCATCTACGATGCGATCAACGATGTTATCGTCGGGGTGAACAGGTCGCCGATGCTGCGCTGGCTGGTTCAGAACCGCCAGAAGGCGGGGATCAAGCAGCGTTACCAGGACGCCACCGCGGGAAGGGGCGGCCAGCAGACACCGCCGACGACGACGACACCGCCGCCTTCCGCCTCGCCGCCGCCCCCCTCGACGCCGCCGGGCTGAACGGATCCTTCCCCCGATCTCATGTCCTCTCACATCCTGGTCACCGGCGGCGCCGGCTTCATCGGCTCGCACCTGGCGCGGCGGCTCCTCGTCCGCGGCGACCGGGTGACGGTGCTCGACGACTTCAACGACTTCTACGATCCGGCGCGCAAGCGCCGCAATCTCGCATGGCTCCTGGCACCGGTGTCGCCGCCGGCACCGCTCCACCAGGAGCCGCAGAACGAGAGCAGCCTCCGCGATCGCTTCCGGCTGGTCGAGGGAGACATCCGCGACGCGGCCCTGGTCGAGCGGCTGTTCGCGGGCGGCGCCTTCGACGCGGTCGTCCACCTCGCCGCCCGCGCCGGCGTCCGCCCGAGCCTGCGCGAGCCGGTGCTCTACGAGGACGTCAACTGCATCGGAACGCTGCGCCTGCTCGAGGCGGCCCGCCGCCACGGGCCGCGGCTGTTCCTGTTCGGCTCCTCGTCCTCGGTCTACGGCATCAACACCAAGGTGCCCTTCGCGGAGGACGACCCGGTCAACCAACCGATCAGCCCCTATGCCACCACCAAGCGGAGCGGCGAGCTGCTCTGCTACAACTACCATCACCTCTACGGCCTGCGCACCGCCTGCCTGCGCTTCTTCACGGTCTACGGCCCGGCGCAGCGGCCGGAGATGGCGATCGCCAAGTTCACCGACCTGCTGGCCCGCGGCGAGCCGGTGCCGCTGTACGGCGACGGCGGCAGCCGCCGCGACTACACCTACGTCGACGACATCGTCGACGGCCTCGAGGCGACGCTCGCCCTGGCGCCCGGGTTCGAGATCCTCAACCTGGGGGGCGCCGACACCACCGCGCTCGCCGACCTGGTGCGCTGGCTCGGCGAGGAGCTTGCCGTCGAACCGCGCATCGAGTATCTTCCCGCGCAGCCCGGCGACGTCCCGATCACCTACGCCGACGTCTCGAAGGCGGCGCGCTTGCTGGGCTACTCTCCGAAGGTCCCGATCCGGGAAGGCTTGCGCCGCTTCGTCCGCTGGTATCGCGACCAGCACGCGGCGCCGGCGGCCGTCCCTTCCCAATCTCTGGCGGATCCGGCGTGAAGCGGATCGATCTCTCGCGAAGGCTGCCCTGGTCATGAACATCTGCGTCGTTGGAAGCGGTTACGTCGGACTGGTCACCGGCGCCTGCCTGGCCGACTTCGGCATGCACGTGGTCGGCGTCGACAAGGACGCCGCCAAGGTGGCGGCGCTGTCCCAGGGACAGGTGCCGATCTACGAGCCGGGGCTCGACACCCTGGTGCGGAAGAACATGGACGAGGGGCGCCTGCGCTTCTCGACCGACCTGCCGCCGGCGATCGAGGAGGCGCAGGCCATCTTCATCGCCGTCGGCACGCCGCCGAAGAGCGACGGCTCGGCCGACCTCACCTTCATCCGCGACGTCGCCACCTCGATCTCGCGACACCTCAACGGCTACAAGGTGATCGTCACCAAGAGCACGGTGCCGATCGGCACCGGCAAGATGATCGAGGCCATCGTGCGCGAGGGCGCCGGCGGCCAGCACCCTTTCGCCGTGGTGTCGAACCCGGAGTTCCTGCGCGAGGGCTCGGCGATCGAGGACTTCATGCACCCCGACCGGGTGGTCATCGGCTCGCGCGACCAGCGGGCGATCGAGCTGATGCTCGACGTCTACTCGCCGCTCGCCGCCGCCGACGTGCCCTTCGTGATCACCGACGTCGAGAGCGCCGAGCTGATCAAGTACGCGTCCAACGGCTTCCTCGCCACCAAGATCTCCTTCATCAACGAGGTGGCCGAGCTGTGCGAGGCGCTGGGCGCCAACGTCGAGGTGGTGTCGCGCGGCATGGGGCTCGACAGCCGCATCGGCCCCAAGTTCCTCGCTCCCGGCCCGGGCTTCGGCGGCTCTTGCTTCCCCAAGGACACGCGGGCGGTGGCGCAGATCGCCCGTGACCAGGGGTTGGCGTTCCGCATCATCGAGGCGGTGCTGGACGTCAACGAGGCCACCAAGGCGCGCATGGTGACCAAGATCGAACGCGCCCTGGGGACCATCGCCGGCCGCACCATCGCCGTGCTCGGCCTGTCGTTCAAGCCCAACACCGACGACATCCGCGAATCGCCGGCGCTGCCGATCGTGCAGGGGCTGCTCGACGGCGGCGCCGCCGTGCGCGCCTTCGATCCCGAGGCGATGCCGGCCTGCCGCCCGCTCTTCCCCGCCGTGCGCTTCTGCGACAACGCCTACGAGGCGGCGCGCGGCGCCGACGCGCTGGTCATCTGCACCGAGTGGAACCAGTTCCGCAAACTCGAGCTCGACCGGCTGCACGCGCTGCTGCGGCGGCCGCTGGTCATCGATCTGCGCAACCTCTATGCGCCGGAGAAGATGGCGGCGGCGAGCTTCGAGTACATCTCGATCGGCCGCCCGGTGGCCCGGGCCGCCACCCTCGAGGAGGCTCCCGCATGAGCCGGGCGGTGATCACCGGCGGCGCCGGCTTCCTCGGCTCGCACCTGTGCGAGCGGCTGCTGCGCGAGGGGCACGAGGTGGTGTGCGTCGACAACCTGCTCACCGGCAACCGGGATAACGTCGCCCACCTGCTGGGACGCCCGGACTTCGAGTTCGTGAAGCACGACGTCACCACGCCCTTCGAGGTCCCGGGGCAGGTCGCCTACGTGCTGCACTTCGCGTCGCCGGCGTCGCCGATCGATTACCTCGAGCTGCCGATCCAGACGCTCAAGGTCGGGTCGCTCGGCACCCATAACGCGCTCGGCCTGGCCCGCACCAAGGGAGCGCGCTTCCTGCTCGCCTCCACCTCCGAGGTCTACGGCGACCCCAAGGAGCACCCGCAGAAGGAGAGCTACTGGGGCAACGTCAACCCGGTCGGCCCGCGCGGCGTCTACGACGAGGCGAAGCGGTTCGCCGAGGCCATGGCCATGGCCTACCACCGCTACCACGGCCTGGGGGTGCGCATCGTGCGCATCTTCAACACCTACGGTCCGCGGATGCGGCTGCGCGACGGGCGGGTGGTGCCGGCGTTCATCCAGCAGGCGCTGCGGGGAGAGCCGCTGACGGTGTTCGGCCAGGGCACCCAGACGCGTTCGTTCTGCTACGTCGACGACCTGGTGGAGGGCATCTACCGCCTGCTGCTGTCGGACGTCGCGCTACCGGTCAACATCGGCAACCCGCACGAGATGACGATCCTCGACTTCGCCGAGACCATCCGCCGCATCGTCCAGGGCCAGGAAAGGAAGGGGAGAGAGGGAGGGGAGGAGAGCCCGGCAGGCGGCAGGAGCCCGATCGTCTTCAGGCCGCTGCCCGAGGACGACCCGCACACCCGCCAGCCCGACATCACGCTCGCCCGCACGCTGCTCGGCTGGGAACCCAGGGTCGCGCTCGAAGAGGGCATCGAGCGCACCATCGGTTTCTTCCAGCGGGCGCTCGCCGCCGCGCCCGCAGCGCTCGGGTGACCGCGAGTACAATCGCGACCATGGACGATCCGCGGAAGGCCCTGACCTGGGCGCTGGAGAAGTATCCCGAGAGGGTGGAGCTGATGGCGATGCAGGAGCTGGTGCTCGAGAGTGCGCGGCAGAACCCGAAGCGGCCGGCCTATGTCAAGCTGGCGGTGCCCGACGACCTGGTCAAGAGCCTGAAAGGCGCGACGCGCGACGATCACGACCTGGTGCTGGTGGTGCGGGTGCCGCGCGAGGTGCTGCAGCGCTCCGAGAGCCGCATCATCCTCCCCGGAGAGGTGCGCTGAGCATGCCGCCCGAGCCATCCCCGGCCCAGCCGCCCGCCGCGGACTTCCATTGCCTGCGCTGTGGCCGCGCCGGCGCGCCGCGCCTCGCGCGGCCGCCGCTGCCCGGCGCCGCCGGCCGCGAGGTGCAGGCCGGGATCTGCGCCGACTGCTGGGGCGAGTGGGGCCGCGCCGAGGTGATGGTGATCAACGAGCTGCGCCTCAATTTCATGGACCCTGCCTCGCAGGAGATCCTGAACCGCCAGATGCGGGAGTTCCTGCACCTCCCCGCCGCCGCCCCCCCGCCTGGCTCACCCGCGGCGCCCGCCGTGCCCGCCGGCCCCGAGGGCTCCGGCTCGCCGCCGGCCGGGCCCGGCGCCCCTGGCGGGACCGGCGGCGCTTCCGGAGACGGCTCGCATTAGCGCGGGCTCGTCGGCGTCGCCGGCGCCGCGTGCGTCCCACCGGGTGCCTCGGCGCGTCCTGCTGCGCTTCCTCCTGCTGCCGGCGCTGCTCGCCGGCGGCTACGCCGCGGTGCGCTGGACACCGCTCGCCGGCTATCTCTCGGGACCGGCGCTGGTCGCCGCCATCTCCAGGCTGCGCGAATCGTGGTGGGCGCCGGCGCTGCTGGTGGGCGGCTACCTGGTGCTGTCGCCGCTGGGCGTGCCGGCGACGCCGCTGATGATCGCCGGCGGGGTCGTCTTCGGCGGTGTCGCCGGGTCCTTCTACAACATCGTGGGGGTCATGCTGGGCTCCGCGGCGAGCTATTTCCTGGGGCGCTCGCTGGGCCGGGACTTCGTCCGCCACGTCGCCGGCCACCGCCTGCGCCGGGTAGAGCTGGCCATCGCCCGGCGCGGCTTCTGGAACCTGGTCGCGGTGCGTTTCCTGCCGCTGCCCTTTCCGCTGGTCAACTACGGCGCCGCCCTCGCCGGGGTACGGCCGGCGACGTTCCTCGCCACCACCGCCCTGGGCGTCACTCCGACGGTGATCATCTACACCTTCTTCTTCGCCGCGGTGGCCCACGCCGCGGCCGGCCACCGCGGCAGGATCTACCTCCAGCTGGGGACCGCGCTCGCCCTGCTGCTGGCGGTGACGCTGCTGCCGCAGCTGCTGCGGGCGCGGCGGCGCAAGCAGCGGCTGGTCTCCCTCCGAGAGTTGCGAGCGGCGAGA
>DATNKH010000472.1:0-5349 GCA_035603475.1 Thermoanaerobaculia bacterium | reverse complement strand
CCGTCGCTTGCCGCCGTGCTCGCCTCGCATGCCCTCGTCCATACCGCGGAGGGCGAGCTGTTCCGTGACGCCCTGGCCAAGGCCGCCGCGGGTGAGGGCGTTGCCGCCCTGCGCGCCCTTCGCGTCCTTCGCATAAAGGAGCGCGAGCTGCTCGACCGCTGCACGGCCCGGCTCGGCATCGCCCCCGGCGACCTCGAGCGTCACCTGGCGGAGCTGGGCCGCAGGCTCGGACCTTCCTGGCGTCAGGACGAGAAGCTCGCCACGCAGGCCGCCTGGCTGGCCCTCGCCTCCGTCGGCAAGGCGGACCGGGCGGATGCCACGATCGCGGACGTCGCGGACGTTGTGTAGAATGCGTGCACACGGCCCCAACGGCAACGCCCGCGTCCCTCGCCGCATAGCCGCCGGGCGGTCGTCGCGGCGACCTCGTGAAAGGAACGCGCGATGAACGAGAGACCCGAGCTACGAACCTGGCTGTGCGCCGCCCTGGCGCTCGCCGCCTGCACTGCCCTGGCGCCACGGACGGCGCAGGCGCAGGGAGCGGGGCGGGCGCCGGACCAGGGGCCCCGCGTGGCGGTGCGCGCCTACTATCTCTGGGACAGCTTCTCGAGCTCGGAGTCGGCGCAAGGCGTGGACACCTTCAGCACCGTGAGCTTCCACGGCAAGCCTGGCGGCGGGATCGACGCCGAGTACCTGTTCACCCCCTGGATGGGCCTGGACTTCGCCGCCTCACAGACCCGCATCGAAGCCGACGAGGTGACCCGCCTCCCGATCGGTCCGTCCTTCCAGAACCAGGGCAAGATCCAGCAGCGCTTCTTCATGCTCGGCCTCTACGGCCACTTCTACCGCGTCCAGCGCCTCGACGTCTACATCGGGCCGCTCGTCGGCGCGGAAGAGATGACCGGCAGCTTCCGCCCGAACCAGACGACGTTCGCCTTCGGCGCCGCTCTCGGCCTGGACCTGCCGCTCGGCTCGACCGGCCTGGCGATCAGCGGCGTCGGCCGCGTCCTGAGCAGCCGCTTCCCCGACCAGTTCCGCAGCGCCACCCACTTCCGCGACAACTATCAGATCGGCGGCGGCCTGGCCTATCGCTGGTAGCGCCGGGTAGTGGGTCAGTCTCCCGCTGCCTCCCTTTGGGCGAGGGGCCCAGGCTCCTGGGGCGCATGACTTTGGCCCCTCGCCCAAAGGGAGGCCGCGGGAAACTGACCCACTACCTAGCGCCGCGGCGAGCGCCCCTGGACGCCGGCCACGCTCCTTCCGTAGGAAGGGTCATGAATCATGCGATCGGGCGGTCGGGCTGGTGGCGCGGAGCCAGGTCGCTGCCGGGAATGAATCCGCTGCCCAGGGACGTCTGGTCGCGGCGACTGTCGTACGCCGCCTACCTGGCCACGGCCAGCTGCAACCGCGACGCCTTCGACGAGGCCTACCGCCACCCCGGTTACCAGCCATCCGACCTGGCATGGCTGCGCCAGCTGCCGCCGTTGCGAGTGCTGGCGATCGGCGAGGATTGGTGCCCCGACGTCTACCACACCCTGCCGACCTGGGCGCGGCTGGCCGAGGAGCTGCCCGGCTGGGAGCTGGGCGTCTTCGCCCGCGACGCCAATCCCGAGGTCATGGACGCCTTCCTCTGGCGCGGCGAGCGCCGGCGCATCCCGGTGTATGCCTTCTACCTGGGCGACCTGCTGCAGGTGTGGTGGTCGGGGCGAGGCGCCGCCGCCGAGCGCCAGCTCGCCGTCTTCCTGGCCGGTCGCAGCATCGCCGACCTGCCCGAGGAGGAGCGGCGCCGGGCCCAGCTGCTGCTCCAGGAAGGCTACCGGCGCGAGTACCGGCGCCAGAACCTGGAGGAGGTCCTGGCGCTGCTCCACGCCTTCTTCCACGTCGCCGCCTAGCGCCCACCAGCGGTGTCCCGCCGGCAGCCGGCCGGCCCGCGGGGCGCCGGGTCCTACTTCCGCGTGATGATGAACTTGCCGAACGAGACCCCGAGCTCCCAGCCGGTGCCCTTGCCCTCCAGCCCCAGGGTGATCTCGCCCTTGGTCACCACCGAGGCGGCGGCGTTCTTGACCGCGCCGGCGCTCGCTTCGGCCGAGACATAGGTGCCGAACAGCTCGCTCATCTCGGAGACCTCGGAGAACGTGCCCTTGCCGTCCCGGATCTCACCTTTGCCGGCGGTCAAGCCGCCGCCCCGCGCCGTGATCCGGACGGGGGCCGTCTGGCCGTTGTCGCAGGTGATCGTCCCCTGGCCGTCGGCCCGCTTGTAGAACACCGACCACTCCTTCAGGGTGAACTTCATCGTGCACTTCGTCGTGGCGCCGGCCGCCGGAGCCGCGATCGCGAGGGCCAGGCACGCCGCGGCGAGCCGGACCGCCCAACGTGGCAGATTCATCATCCTTCCTCCTGAATCATGAACGCAAAATCGTGAACGGCCGCGGACGGCGGACCCGGGAGGTCCCACCCGCCCGCCGCGCCCAGCGATCTTACTAGGTACCACCGCCGGCAGCGACCCCCGCACGCCTCGTTCCCTTCCCCCGGGCACTAGCCAACGCGCCCGCGCTGCCCTATACTCCCGGCACCATCTGGGAGTTACGAAGTTGAACCGTCGTGAAGTCCTCAGGGCGGGTCTGCTCGCCGGTGCGCAGGCCCTCGTCTCGCCGCTGCTCGGCAGCGGTCTCCGGCGTCTTCTCGGCGAGCCGGCCGATGGCGTGCGCCGTCTCCGCGGCTTCCAGGTCGCCGGCCAGATCGCCATCTCCGACCGCGCGGCCGAGATCGTCCAGCGCACGACGGTCATCGACATGTTGAGCCTGCTGACGCTCGACTGGCCGCGGCTCTACGCGTGGGAGAGCCAGCCGGCGAGCTTCGGCAAGGCGGAGCTGGCGCGCCTGCGCGCCTCCGGCATCGGCGTCTTCCATCCGGCGGTCGACCCCAGCGAGGCGGATGCCCACGCTGCCGCGCTGCGCTGGATGGCCGGCTGGAACCGGCTGATCGACGGTCATCCCGACGCCCTGCTGCGGATCGACGGCGCCGCCGAGCTCGAGCGGGTGAAGTCCGAGGACCGCATCGGCCTGCTGCTCGGCTTCCAGAACGCGAACCACTTCAGGACCCCGGACGACGTGGCGGTGTTCCACGGCCTCGGGCAGCGGGTGTCGCAGCTCACCTACAACGAGCGCAACCGCATCGGCAGCGGCTGCGCCGACCCCGATGCGGGCGGCCTCTCGCAGTTCGGCGCCACCATCGTCGCGGCGATGAACCACGCCGGCATGGCGATCGACATCTCGCACTGCTGCGAGCGCACCAGCCTCGACGCCCTCGAGGCCTCCACGCGGCCGGTCCTGATCACCCATTCCAACTGCCGCGCCCTCGTCCACCATCCGCGTTGCAAGTCCGACGCGGTGATCCGCGCCATGGCGGCGAAGGGCGGCGTGATCGGCATCTCCGTGCTGCCGATGATGGTCTCGGGCAGGCGCCCGGCGACCCTCGACGGCATCCTCGACCATTTCGACCACGCCGCGCGCCTGGTCGGCGTCGAGCACGTCGGCCTGGGCAGCGACACCGACGTCGACGCCATCGATCCGCGCACCCGCCGCGTCCGCTCCGGCTACCGCGTGCGCGGCCTGCGCCACGAGTACCGGGTCTTCGAGATCGCCGAGGGCCTGCTGCGGCGCGGCTACTCCCCGGCCGACGTCACCGGCATCCTGGGCGGCAACTTCCAGCGCGCCCTGACCGGGATCTTGAGCGCCTGAGCCTCCGCCTGCAAGCTGGCTAGCTCTGCTGGCCGGCCGTCGCCAGCAGCGACCGGTACTCCGGGTGCCGGTCGAGGAAGGACTTGACGAACGGACAGGTGGCGATGATCCGCTCGCCCCGCGCCCGCACGTCGTCGAGCGCGTGCCTCACCAGCGTGTCCGCGACGCCGTGGCCGCGCAGCTCCGGCGCCACCTGGGTATGCTGGAAGTCGAGCGTCCGGTCGCCGGCCGGCGCGAACAGGATCCGCGCCTCGTGGCCGTCGATCTCGGCGTAGTACCGGTGCCTGGCGTCGTCGCGGTGCACCTCGAAGTCCATCGGCTCCTCCTCCCTCCGTCCGCCAGCTCGACCGCCCGCCGCAGCCGGCCCTGACTGACGGCATCAGCATAGCGGCGGTGGCGCTTGACAACCTCAAACCTCCGACGCATACTGTACCGCAGTAGTAGTACACCGATGCACGCGAACGGCGTCGATCACGCCGCCGGCGCAGGGCAAGGGAGCCATCGACACACCGTCTCACCGCGATGCGCAGCCATGAAAGCCGCCTTTCCCATCGATCCGTCCGATCCCCGGCCGATCTGGCGCCAGATCGAAGAGAACGTCCGCCACCTGGTCGCCAGCGGCGCGCTGCGTCCGTCCACCTCGATGCCGTCCGTCCGCGAGCTGGCCCGCGGCCTGGCGGTCAACCCGGCGACGGTCGCCAAGGCCTACCAGCGCCTCACCGACGCCGGCGTCCTGGCCGTGCGGCGCGGTGACGGCACCTACGTCGCCAGCGCGCCGCCTGCCCTCAGCGCCGCGCAGCTCCACGATCGCCTGCATGCCGAGGCCCTGCGCTACGCCAGCCTCGCCGCCACGCTCGGCGCGACCGCCCAGCAAGCGGCTGCCGCCCTGGAATCGGCCTGGCGCGACTTCGCCGCGGGCAGAGGGGCGGCAGAGAGGCCGGCAGCGCCACCCGGAGATCCCGTATGAGCCTGACTTCCGCCCCCGCCTCGACCCTCGCCGCAGGCGCCGTCCCCGGCTTCACCGCAGCAGTCCGCTCGGACGCGGCCGCCGGCGCCCTCGCCGCGGACCTCGCCCGGACCGGCGCCGCTGCCGCCACCGCCGACGCCCGCGCCGCGGTGCCGCCGCTCGCCGCCGAGGCGATCACCGTGCGCTATGGCCGCCGCACCGCGGTCGACGCCGTGTCGCTCACTCTCTCCGAGGGCAGCGTCTATGCGTTGCTGGGCCGCAACGGCGCCGGCAAGTCGTCGCTGGTGCGCTGCCTGCTCGGCCAGCAGCGGCCCGCGGCCGGCCGCGCCCTGCTCTTCGGGCGCGACGCCTGGCGCCATCGCGCCTCCCTCATGGCGCAGGTGGGAGTGGTGCCGGAGCAGCCGGACGCGCCGCCCGGCGCCACCGCTCGCCAGCTCGCCCGCTTCTGCCGGCCGCTCTACCCGCACTGGGACGGCGGCGCCTTCGAGGGGCGCCTGCGGCGCTTCGGAGTCCCGACCGACCTGGCGTTCGGGCGCCTGTCGAAAGGACAGCAGGGGCACGTCGCGCTCGCCCTCGCCCTCGCCGCCCGGCCGCGCCTGCTCATCCTCGACGATCCCACGCTCGGCCTCGACGCCGTGGCCCGCCGCG
>DATNKH010000471.1:0-4041 GCA_035603475.1 Thermoanaerobaculia bacterium | reverse complement strand
CGCCAGGGCGTTGGCCACTGCCTCTTCCACCTCGGCATCGGAGACGACCAGCCCTTCGCGCTCGGCCACGGTTTCGAGCGCGAGCTCGAGCCGGACCTTCTGCACCGCCTGGGGACGCTGCTCCGCCTGGAGGACCTCCGGCGTGGTGTTCGTGTACTGGAGATAGCGCTCCATCTTCAGCCCCTGCTCCTCGAGCCGTACCTCAAGCTCGCGCACGCGCCGGTTGACTTCCCGCTCGATGAGGGCCTCGGGAACCTCCACCTCCATCCGCTCATCGAGTGCCTTGAGCACGTCGTTCTCGAAACGCTGCTCGTCGCCCCGGCTGGCGGCATCCTGGAGTTCTTCGCGGATGTCGTGCCGCAGCTCCTCGAGTGTTTGCCGGGCCGGCGTGTCCGGGCCGGCCTCAGTCGGCGCCATCAACTGGGGGAGCTCATCGGCTGGGGGGAGCCGGCGTTCCTTGATCGATTTCACAGTGACGCGAAACACGACGTCAGAGCCGGCGAGATCTTTCTTGGGGTAGTCTGCGGGCAGCGTTAGGCGGATATCACGCGTTTCACCCTGGGCTTGCCCAATCAGGCCATCGGCAAGTCCCGGAATCAGTCGTTCCTTGTCAACCTCGAGCTGGGCATCGGTCTGGCTTTCGCCGATCAGGACGGCGCCCGATTTGACGATGTGGGTGTCGACCGTCAGAAAATCGGCGGCCTGCACCGGCCGCTCGACCGCATGTAACTCGGCGTACCGATTGCGTAGCCGCTCGATGGCTTCGTCCACATCGTTATCAGCAATTTCAGTCTGCGGCCGCGGTACCCGGATGTCCTTGTAATCCTTGAGCGTGATTTCCGGCTTGATCGACACCGTGGCCGTGAACTTCATCGGTTGGCCGCGGTCGAACTGCTGCACCTCGACCCGGGGCACGTCGATCGGGTCGAGGCCGGCTTCGTCGAGCGCCGAGTTGTAGGCGGTCGGAAGGATGAGGTCAAGGGCCTCCTGGCGCAAGGTCGACCAGCCGATCTCGCGTTCGACCATCGGCCGCGGCGCCTTGCCTGGTCGGAAGCCGGCAATGCGCACGCGCGGCGCCAGCCGGCTGTACGCCTGGTCGATCGACCGCGAAACCTGGTCGACGTCGACCTCGACAGAGAGGACGACCTGCGAACCAGGCTTGCGCTCGGTATCGACTTTCACCGCTGCCACGGAGACTTACGCTACCAGTTCAAGCTCGAAACGCCAACGTCTATCTGGCCCAGCGGCAGCTAGGAGCGGGATCGGGCGACACGAAGAGCTGAGCGTTACTGAGGGCCGAAGCGGCCGTCCAGAGGGCTCAGTGTCTGGATCAGGAAATTAACGCTGACCCGCATCTTCGGGCCGGGTTCCGGGACTTCCTCGGCAGGTAACGGGGCTATGGGCTCGATTTGCCCCCACGAGCTCGGCTCCGACGCCTCGCCCTCGAAGCGCGTGTCGTCGGTCTCCAACGTTGCACCCGGCTGGCTGATTAGCCGCCTGAGCGTTGCCGCGAGCCGCCGTCCAAGGGCCCGCACGACGTCAGCATACGCTGACTACATTACGAAGCCAATCGGGCCTGCACCCGCTACATCACGTGTACTCAGAGGCCGCGCGGCGCAGTCAGCGAGCGGCTGGGTCACGAGAACGTCCAGACCACCCTGAAGCTCTGTGGTCACATGAGTCCGAAGACGAGGCTCAGCGCTGCAACGCGAGTCGCGGCCGTAGTCGACGGCGCTGGGAGTTCGGTTCGAGTCGCAGGCGCGTTTTCCGGCTAGATGCCGACCAGGTACTTGTTGAGCGCGACGCTGCCGTCGAAGTAGTTTGCGTGAGTTAGCTTGACGGTCTGAAGAGAGTCCGAGCCGACCAGCACGATTTCAACGAGGCGCCGGTCCTTGAGCTCCTTTTCCTTCGCCGAGTAGGCAGCCACCGCAGCCTGGCTATCCTCGCCAAACTGGATCACCGGCTCGGCCAGGTGGCCGGCCTCATGGTCGAAAACGATCAGGAAGTGCTTGATGGCTTGGCTCATAGCTGGTCTCCAATATAGGGTAACGCCGCCGGCCGCAAAAGCCTGACGCGGTCCCGCAACGCTTCCGGCACCTCCTGGCCAAGGTCCTGAAGGGCCATCGCCTCGGAGAGTGCTGCCAGCAGATCGAGGACCTCCCGCGGCCCCTCACCGCTCTTGAGGTCGACCTGGAGGCGGCCAGAAAGGGACTCGACGCCGATGGCCCAGTCATGCATCGGGCGGGTCCGGAGCTGCACCGACGATGATGTGGACGGATCGGTAGCCCGAAGCGCGGGGGGTTGTGACGTAGTCGTAGTAACCGAGCACAGGCCGGTTCTTTTTCAGGCGCCGCTCGACCCGTCTGATTTCGTCGATGGAATTGAGCACGGCCCGGCAACCCCCAACGTCCTGCATGGTGGTCAGCGACATCGTGGGCTCGCGGCGCAGCTTGTCCACGATGGTCCGCAGCCGCTTCAACCGCTGGGTGACTTCAACCTGGCAGTGCTCTGCTCGGACCGCCGATCGCAAGCCCATGTTGGCCTTCACCAGCGGGTACTGGTGCGCCGCACGGTACTCCTGGATGACGCTGAGAGCGTGATCGACCCTCGGATCCTCGATCTTGATTTCTCCCCGTAAGAGGCGGCGCAGCGTGCTGCCAGCTTTCTTCACCTGTGACCTCGTGACGCCTGGAGCCATGGCTGATGGCGAGTATGGCAGCCCCGGAAAATGTGACCCATGCCTGACCAGCACCGGCGAGTGCCGAGCTGGACAGCGCGGATTGAATACGTGCGGGCGAAGGGACTCGAACCCTTATGGCTTACGCCACACGGTCCTAAGCCGTGCGCCTGTACCAATTCGGCTACGCCCGCAGCCCAATGAATATACCGACGTAAGATCGGCAGGTGGCCTCGTTGGCGCTTTCGCCAGATATCGAGCACGCGCTCGGCAGCGGCAAACCAGTCGTGGCCCTCGAGTCGGCGGTGATCACGCACGGCCTGCCCAAAGCCGCGGCTATGGACGCCGTTCGCCGTCAATGGGTGGCCTGCGCCGAAGCGGGGGCGACGCCCGCGGTGGTCGCGGTCTTCGAGGGCGCGCTCCGGGTCGGTCTCTCGCTCGACGACTGTGCCGCGCTGGCGGCGCGCCGCGACGCCGTCAAGGTCTCACCCTGGAACCTCGCAGCCGCTATGACCAATCCTGGTTTTGGCGGCACGACGGTCGCGGCCACCGTTACGGCCGCCGCACTGGCAGGGATCCGGGTCGTGAGCACCGGGGGCATTGGCGGCGTCCACCCGGGGCGTGACGGCCAGGACGTCTCGGCAGACCTGACGGAGTTGAGCCGGCGCGCGGTGTGCGTTGTCTGTGCCGGCCCCAAGTCGACGCTCGACGCGGGAGCCACGCTTGAGCGCCTCGAGACACTTGGGGTCCCGGTGATCGGCTGGCAGTCGTCACTGCTGGCCGGGTTCCTGGCAACCTCCGCCGGCCTTCGCCTGCCGGTCCGCGCCGACAGGCTTGACGAGCTGGCATCGATCCTCGGGGCGCACTGGGAGATGGCCGGCGCCGGCGCCGTCGTGAGCCAGCCGCTCCCCGCTGACCTCGCGATCCCGATTGCAGAGCTGGGCGCGGACGAGTCGGCGCCGGTTCGGGGCCCGGATCGGACGCCGGCGGAGCTAAGCCGCCTCCAGGCTCGACTCGGGGATCGGGTGATTCAGGCCAACGTGGCGCTGCTCGAACGCAACGCCGCACTCGCCGGGGGGCTGGCGGCCGCGCTTACCCGCCTTCGGGTAGGAGCCCCCAGCCGTGGCTGATCTGCCGCCGACCGAGGAGCAGCTCCGCCGGCTAAAGAACACCGTGATGGGCGCCGGCTATCGCCTCTCGGAGCTGGCCCGGTTGGGCGAGCTGCACGCGGGTGCCGCCACGGAACTCGCCTCGATCAGCCGCGATCTGAACGAGGCGGTCGGCCGGTTAGAGCGGCTGCTGGCCGCCCTCCAGCGTGATCGGTAGTGGCTCGGGCTTGAGCGCGCGGTAGACGGCCGCCGCCG
>DATNKH010000470.1:0-4666 GCA_035603475.1 Thermoanaerobaculia bacterium | reverse complement strand
GAGGAGGGGGTCTGGTCAGCCAGGCCGTCGCTCCAGGGGACGGCCAATGCGGGCTAAGCGAGGCCCTGGCGCATGAAGTGCCAGCGCAGGTCGCCTTCGAGGTGGCGGAAGACCTCGGCGTGGATGCGCGGCGCGAAGCGGTGCAGGAGGGCGGTGAGCGGCTCGCCGCGGGCGGCCAGCTCGAGCGCCTCGGCGGCATCGCTGCCGGCCTTGCTGATGTAGGTCTGCCAGACCGCCTGCCGCACCGAGATCGAGCCCAGCGAGACGTTCGGGAGGCGGGCGACGCCGCGCTTGAGCAGCGTGATCTTGGCGCGCAGGCTCTTCTCGCCGTCCATCGGCAGGCGCTGCCAGGGAGTGTAGGGCTTCGGCACCAGCACGTTGACGCCCAGATGGATGTGGCCGATCACGCCGCTCGCCGAGCACTGCTCGAGCATCACCGCCCGCGCCCGCGCCGCCAGCTCGAGGATGCCCTCGACGTCGGCCATGGTCTCGCCGGGCAGGCCGACGATGAAGTAGAGCTTGAGCTGCGTGAACCCCTGGCGGAAGATGAGCCGCACCTTGTCGAGCAGGAGGTCGTTCGAGATCGGCTTGCCCATCTTGGCGCGCAGCTCGTCGGTGCCGGTCTCGGGAGCCAGCGTGATCGAGCGGTCGCCGGAGGCGTGGAGCGCCTCGAGCACCCCCTCGGTGACCGCCGGGATGCGGATCGACGACACCGAGGTGCGGAAGCCGAGATGGTTGGCCTCGCGCAGGATGTGCTCGATCTCCGGGTGGTCGCCGACCGCGGTGGCGACGAAGCCGAGCTGGTCGGTGACCGAGCGGGCGCGGTCGAGCGACGCCAGGATGTAGTCACCCGGATGCCAGCGGAAGACTCCCATGCCGAAGGTCGCCCAGCA
This sequence comes from Thermoanaerobaculia bacterium, assembly GCA_035603475.1. Taxonomy (GTDB): domain Bacteria; phylum Acidobacteriota; class Thermoanaerobaculia; order Multivoradales; family UBA5704; genus JASLEW01. The sequence goes on along the minus strand of DATNKH010000470.1, from coordinate 3,773 downwards.
GTAGCGACACTTCTCGGGACAGCCGCGCGACATCTCGATCAGGAACTTCTCGGCGAACTCGGTGCGCGGGGTGACGATGGCAGTGGTCGGCAGGTTGCCCGGCAGCCGCATCTGCGCCTCGGTCAGCTCGAGCTTGTCGAGCTTGGCCAGGTCGTCGCCGTCCTCCTCCGGCCGGTGGTGGGCCGGGACGTAGAAGCCGCGCTGCGACGCGAGCCGAGCGATCACCGCCTCGCGGCCGTCCTCCTCCTCGAGCGCGGCGAGCAGCGGCGGCAGCACGTTCTCGGCGGCCCCCAGGGCGAAGACGTCGACGAACTCCGCCATCGGCAGCGGGTTGATGGTGGCGCAGGAACCGCCCATGACGATCAGCGGATGCCACGGCCCGCGGGCCTCGCGCCGCAGCGGGATGCCGGAGCGGTCGAGCATCTGCAGCAGGTTGACGTAGTCCTGCTCGAAAGACACCGAGAAGGCGACGCAGCCCATGTCGGCCAGCGGCAGCCCGCTCTCGACCGACAGCGGCGGCCGCCGACCGCCCGACGCGCCGGCGCTCTCGGGGTCGTCCGCGAAGAAGCGCTCGCAGGTCCAGTCCGGCCGCCGGTGCACCAGCTCGTACACCCGCTGGAACCCCAGGCTCGACATCGCGACGTGATAGCTGTTGGCGTACGCGAGCCCCAGGCGCCATCGCCCATGGACAGGGAACCGCTCGACCGGCCGCTCGGCCGCGACATACGGGGACCACTCCTGGGCTCGTCTCGCCATCGCAACCGCGTATTCTACTCTACCGGCCGGCAGGGACCTCGCGAATCGGACCCGCTGCCCACGCCAGGCTGAGCTAGGATGGCGCCGCGGCCACCTGCTTGCTTCCTCATGCCTGCCAAGAAACTGATCTACGGACTTCTGCTGGCGGCGCTCTCGGCGCTGCTGGGGCTGGTCGTGGTCGAGGTTGGCCTGCGGCTGTGGATGGGGATCGCCGACGAGAACCCGGCAGAGGTCCGGCACAAGCTGGAGCGTTCGCGGCGCGCGTCGCTCGCCGCGGCGTCGCGGGGCGCCTTCAGCCTGATGGGGCTGGTGGAGCCGAGCGAGTTCGAGGAGGTCGTCTACGAGCTCAAGCCCAGGCTCGACGGCACCTTCCGCGGCCGCCCGGTGCGCACCAACTCCTTCGGCATGCGCGGCGAGGAGTGCTCGCTGCGCAAGCCGGCGCACGTGTTCCGCGTCGCCGGCATTGGTGACTCCCACATGTTCGGCTGGGGGGTGGGCCAGGACGAGACCTACATCCACCTGGTCGAGCAGCGGCTGAACGCCTCCGCGGCGGCCGCTCGCGGCGGGCCCCGCTACGAGCTGCTCAACTTCGCCGTGCCCGGATACAACACCGTCATGGAGGTCGCCACCTACGAGCACCGGGCGATGGCTTTCGCGCCGGACATGGTGCTGCTGCACTTCGTGGGCAATGACTTCGGCCTGCCGCATTTCATGCAGCTGCCGCGCAGCCGGGAGCCGGGACTGCACCTCTACCTTGCCGACTTCCTGCGCGCCCGCTTCGCGCCGCCCGACGAGGACCCCGACCTGGCGCACGATCTCCACGGGCTGCCGGAGGACCAGCGCCAGAGCACCCGCGACCGCTACGAGCGCATGGTGGGACAGGAGGCGTACGAGAAAGCGATGGCGCGGCTGGCGGCGTTGACCCGCCGGCAGCGCATCCCGGTAGTGGTGCTGGCGCTCGGCTTCGACACCGAGGCGGGAGAGATCGCGCGCCGGGTGTCGCTCGCCAACGGCTTCCGCGTCCTCGACGCCTCGCCATACCTGTTCGCCTATCTGCGACGCCACGGTCTCGATCCCGCCGAGCGGCAGAACCGCGTGCGCGCCTTCAAGCAAGCCGACGGGCACCCGAGCGCCCTGGCCCACCAGGTGCTTGCGGAGGTGGTCTACGACGAGCTGCAGCACATGGGCGTCGCGCCGCGCCAGTCCGTGCCCGCCCCGCCGCTGCCGCCGCCACCTTCGCCTGCCGGTGGCGCCGCACCGTCAGAGTCGGGCGAGCCGGAAAGCTGAGCGGGGCGCTCGGACACTACCCGGAATTCCGTCGGCTTGGATTGCCGGCGATCACTGGGGACGCCAGGTCATGTCCACGTTCACCGGCATCTCGTTCTTCACCGGGATCGCCAGGAGCGTCGGCGGATCGATCTTGAAATCGGAGAGGGTCGCCGGGATCGTGCCCGTGATCCGGATCTGGTTCCCTTGCGTCGCCAGCTGGAACGCGACCTGTGGGTAGCGGGCCGTCTGGCCGGCGAATTGAATCTCCAGATCGGCACGGACCGTCGCCGATCCTGATGCCGCCTCGGGCAATCGGGTGCGCACGGTGACCATGGGGAATTGGCCCCCGCGCGTCACCTGCAGCATGTGCAGGTCGCGGTTGCTGTCACCCGAATCGAACGATTTGACCGGCACCGCGATCAGGAAATCGCATTGCCCGGCGTGGCAGACGCCCTTGCCTTTCGCCGCGTGGCTGACGCCGTCGGTCGAATGCAGCGGGTGGGACACGTGGTAGGTCAGCGTGGGTTGTTCGAGAACCCACTGCCGATCCGCCGCTCGGCCGAGCTTGGGAAAGGCCAGCAGGCAGAGGGCCAGGAGCAGTTTCTTGTTCATGAGTCCTTCTCAGAATTTGAGCGATACGGACAAGATGGCCAGGCCATAGGCAGCGGCTGTCACGGCCCCCACCGCCCCGTGGGCGCTGGCGATGCCATGGATCTTCTCACCGCGGTTCCTCTGATCGAATGCGATCGCTCCCAGGATGGGCGTCAGGATCATCCCCGTGCCATGGATCCAGGCCAGGGCCTTGTGCAGACGGATGGGCCCGCGGACCGTGGTTCCCGGCAGCTTGGGCGCGTAGATGGCATAGTAAGCGGTGGTCATGTACAGGGCGGCGGTCAGCGCGCCGAGGCCGGCATGCAGGTCGCGCCCGCCCGAACTGGTGCTCCTGCCGCCGGCGAGGCCGCCGCTGAAGATCGTCGCGACCAGGGGGACGGTCGTGATCAGGCCCAGCCGTTGATGGATCTTGAGCATGTGCGACCGCTTGTCGAGCAGGGCCTGGTCCTGGGCGCTCCCCTGGGTCTGCTCCGACCCGAAGCCCAGGTCCCCGAGCGAAGGCGGCGCCGGATTGCCGGCGGGAGGCGCCGCCTGACCCTGCCCCTGGCCCTGGGCCTGGGCTTGATCCGGGGGGGAGGGGGCTTGGTCCTCCAGGAACGATGGTTCCGTCCCCGCCCCGGACTCCGAGGACGGCAACGCCGCCATCTCCAGAGGGGTGACGGCGCTTCGCGGCGAGGGCGCTGCCAGATCTCCGGAGGCGACGCTCGCGTCACCTTCCACGGACGCAGCGGCTGGGCCGCCGTTGGTCTGCGCGAACGACGACAGCGGAGCCGCGAACAAGCACGAACAGGCCAGCGCGATGGTCCTCAGACGAATCGTTCGCATGAATCTCCTCCCCGGCCATCTCAGGATCGAGGAACATGGCCTGCAAGTCCCGCGCCTCGCTCGGCCGGTCCCGGGATCTGACCCGGTGGGGACGCTAAGTACTGCCCACCGGAAATACGGTGGCATTCGGCCGCCGATCCATCCGTCCCAGCTGCGTTGCGCTCCCTGCGGCATAGTCCCTCGCTATGCCTCAGTCGCGACGCCTTGCTGGGACGGCGTCTCGGCGCCCTCGATGCGTCACCGTATTTCCGGTGGGCAGTACTAAGGCGACGCCGCGGCTGCGGCGACCGGCGCTTCCTTGGCGGGCAGCT
>DATNKH010000469.1:0-11695 GCA_035603475.1 Thermoanaerobaculia bacterium | reverse complement strand
AGGTCGGGTTCCAGGACTCCGCCAAGAGCGATTGCTCAACCCGCATCCGGCTGCCGATGGAGTTGCTCCAGCCCGGAGCGAGTAGGTGGTTGTGGCGCAAGTGTGCCACCAAGCGCCGCGCACACTCGGCGACGTAGGCCTCCGCCTCCGCCGGCGCGTGCACGCGCAGGATTGTGAAGAGACCGTACTCTCCGGCCTGCGTCAGTCCGAGGCGTTCGGGCTCTAGCAGCGTCGCGGCGGTGGCCGCTGCGATCTCCTCCAGCTCGCGCAGGCGTCTCACAATCGCCTCGTCGCTTGTGTCCTTGCGCTCCTTGACGCGCTGCAGGCGCTCTCCGAGCTGACGATAAAGAAAGCTCGGATCGTCTTCCGAGAGTTCCGCCGTCAGCATCGCTTCGAGGGCCGCGGCCTTGTCCGCCGGCGTGGGCAGTTCGTCGAGCTTGCCGACGTAGTCCTCCCCGATCTTGAAAACCGGCAGCGACTCGGCCAGGTCGAGGAAGGTCGTGTTCTCCCGGATGAGTTGCTGGGTCTTCGCCGAGAGCTCACCGTAGGTATCGCGGCTTCCCTTCTGGCGTCGGCGATGGGCAACGTAAATGCCGCAGAGCCAGTTGTACTGGTGGCGGTGCGGGTAGAGGCACGGATCGGGCGCGATGGCCTCCCAAAGGCGCTCGAGACTGCGGAAGTTCTGCTCGAAACCCTTCGCGGCCTCGGGATCGCGCAGGCGACGCAGCGCGCCGAGCAGACATTCGCGTGTCTCGGCGATGGAGATGCCCGCGAAGGTCTGCATGCACCGCTCGACCTCGGCAGGCACCATCGCCCGCAGCGCGTCCCAGTCGATGAGCGACTCCTCGCGCACGCTCTCGTCGAAGTTGAGCGCCTTCTCCAGATTCGTGAGGACACCGAAGTAGTCCACCACCACGCCGGTCCGCTTCTTCATCGAGGGCAGCGGGCGGTTGGTGCGCGCAATGGCTTGCAACAGGTTGTGGTCGCGCAGCGGCTTGTCGAGATACATGACCTGCTCGACCGGGGCGTCGAAGCCAGTGAGCAATCGATCGCACACGATCAGGATCTTGAGCGGCGGCCGCCATTGGCTCCGGTCATCGCCGTGCCGGTCGCGGTTCCACGCTTCCCATTCTGCGGGCGTCAACTTGAAGTAGTCGATCAGCTCGTCTTGCTTCGCCTTCGGGTACTCGAACCGCACGATCTCCGGTTCGCTGTTCTGGGCGGCGGAGATGATCACGTCGGACCATCCCGGGGGCAGGCCGCGCGCGGTGAGCTTCGCATCGAGCGCCTGCTTGTAGAGCGCGCAGGCCTTGCGGTCCACGGCGACGAGCTGGGCCTTGAACCCGCTGGGGTCGGGGTGCTCCAGGAAGTGCGTGAGCATCCGCTCAACCACGATGTCTACGCGGTCGGGATGGCGGGCCAGCTCCTTCCACTGTGCGCGCTGGCGCAGCACGAAGTCCTTCGCCTCTTCGTCCTCCAACTCCATTTCCGCGCACATCTGCTCAAAGCCGACGTTGAGCTTCGCCTCGTCTACCTCGAACGGCACCTTGTCGCGGATGTAGTGGACCTCGAGCGTCGCACCATCGCGGATGGCGCGACGGATGCCGTAGTAGCTGAGGTAGCGCTCTTGCTCGCCGTCCTTGAGCGGCCCGAAGTCCCGGTGCGTGTTGTGCATCGTCCGGTCGATCGGCGTACCGGTGAAGCCGTAGCGGAAGCCGTTGGCGAGCTTCACGCGCATGGTCATCGCGAAGCTCTCCTTGCCGTCGCCCTTCTGCGAGCGGTGGCACTCGTCCACCATGCTGATCACGTTGTCGCGCGTGAGCGGAGCCAGGTCACCCATGTTCCGGAACGCCTGAATGGTCGTCACCACAGTGCCCCGCCAGTCGGCGCGGAGCTTGCGCTTCAAATCCTCGACGCCGAGCGCCTTCTCGACGTTTGGATAGTCGCAAGCGTCGAAGTCATCGGAGAGTTGGGTCTTGAGGTCGCGCCGGTCCACCACGATGAGGACCGTGGGGTTGTCGAGCCCGCGGTGCCGCCGCAGCTTCTGTCCGGCGAAAATCATGGTCAGCGACTTACCCGAGCCCTGCGTGTGCCAGATGAGGCCGGTGCGGTCCTGCGCCACAGCCGCCTTGCCGCCGAGCGACACGGTCCGGTCCACCAGCTCGTTGACCGCCTCGAATTGCTGGTAGCGGGCAATCTTCTTGGTCGTCGTGCCCCTCTTCGTCTCGAAGACGACGAAGTGCTGGAGGAAGTCGAGCAGGTGCGCGGGCCTGAGGCGCAGCAGGCCCCGCACCGGTGTTTCCAGGGGATCGTCCGGGTCGGCGGCCTCGGCGTCGTTCCACCAGCCGTGCTTGTCCGGGTAGAGACTCAGCCAGCGGCCCCACGAGTCCAGGTGTCGCTCGATGTCGTCCTTGCTGGTGTCGTGAAAGAGCACGGTGCCGTACCGGAACTCGTCCTCGTCCGCTGCAATAGAGAAGAGGTTCGGCGCCAGCACCGCCGGCGCTTGGCGCTGGTAGCGGTGGAGCTGGTGCACAGCCTCGCGCCAGTCCTTGCCGCTCGCAAGGTAGCTCTTGTACTCGGCGATTACCAGCGGGATGCCGTTCACGAGCAGGACCGTGTCTTCGCGGCACTGCTTCACGCCCTGGACGCGGTACTGGTTGGTGGCGGTGAAGTCGTTGCGGTCCTGCTTGGCCGGATCGAACTCGATGAAGTGAACCGTGCTGGCATCCTTCCCCGGCTCGAGCACCACACGCCCGCCGTCGCGCAGTAGGTCGAGCGTCTGGCGGTTCGCGGTGAGCTTATCCGGATGCGACATCGTCCTGCGCAGTGCGGCGATCGCGAGCAGCGCCTGCGCCTCGGTCTTCACCTCGGAGTTGATGCGTAGGATGGCGGCAACGAGCAGCTTCTCGACCAACGGATCCTCGAGAGGCCGCTCATAGAGCGCCATCGCCACCTCATCGCGGTAGGTCCAGCCGAGACCGCGGTCGTACTTCGGCGACTCCGGTTCGCCGCAGAGCCAGCAGAGGATGGGCTGCTCGACGTAGCGGTACTCGCTCATGACACCGCCACCGCCGAGCTGTTGCCCACCCGGATTCGGCCGGTGAGGAGATCGTGCATGAGCCCCTTCTTCAACTGCGACAGCACATCGACCGTTCTGAGCAGCGCGTCCTCAAAATCCTCGGCGGCAGCGGCCATACTGATGATCTCAACCTGGCGGTCACAGGGGGCGCGGAGAAAGTACCGCGGATAGAGGTCCTTATTGTTGAGCTGGGGGACACCAGAGCTCTCGACGTAGCGCGCGAGATTGCGCCACTCGAGCTGGAGTCGAAGGAACTCAGGCCGCATACTCCGCAGTGCCTGAAGGGCCATCAGGTTAGGGTCGAGCGATATGGGAACAGACGTAGTGCGAACGCGATTCTTCATGATCGCCGCACCGCGCTTCGCGATCACTACGGTCCTCAGCGGCAGAACTTTGAAGAGCCGATTCTCGGACACAAGGAAGCCGATCTTCGTGCGGACGATGGTGCGGCTGTTGGCTGGATCATTGAAATCGTCCACCTTCATGAACCAAGCGTCCGGTGCGGTTCCCGGTCGAGGCCTCGTGAGTGCGTCGACGCTGCTGCAACCACCCGTCAGGACGAGAAAGGCCTCTCGCCCTTTGATCGCGTCCCATGATTTCGGTATCCGGCCAGCATCCGTGTCCTTCATGGGCTCGCTTGACCCAACAAACTCGAATGCCTGCTGTAGTAGTCCACGACGCAGCTCCCGCGTCCGCTCGACCGCCGCGCGGGTGCGCTCCAGCGCTGTGTCCACGGCGTCGAGGATGCGGGCGATGGCGGCTTGCTCGTCGGGTGGAGGAAATGCTCCACGCAACGCATAAGCGTCCCGTCGTGACAGCCCAGGAACGCCGGTCGCAGCATTCAGGACGTCGAGCGGGAGATAGTCGAGCAGATAATAGAGAAAGCGCAGGTCGTCCCCAGCCCGCGGCACTACGTAATAGACCGTGTCGATGGGCCAGAAGGGATAAGGTGCATAGTGGACGGCACCAATCGTGCCCTTTCGCCCGACGAGTATCCCCGGCCCACTAACCAATGCGAGATCATGGCTTCCGACCAAACCGTTCGACCCATATACATCTACGTCGCCCTGCTTTCTGTCCGCCTCCGGCAGGCCTACGCCATAGGCTAGTTCGATACGGCTTCGCAGGGGAGCACAGTCCCACCTAGAGGGCAGCTCCTCAGCCCTAAAGACCTGACATCCAGTAAGGTTTCTATCCGGAGACATATCCAGCAGCCCGTAGCAGGCGTCTCAGCGCTTCCTCAGCGCTGCGCGCCACTGCCTTTGCCTCGTCGAGCGCCTCGAGCGCCTCCCTCACCTCAACCAGTGGCTCTGGCTCGAACGTGTCCACGTAGCGCGGGATGTTTAGGTTGAACTCGTTCTCCTCGACCTCGTCGAGTCCAACAACCCGCGCGTGCTTGAACAGTCTGTCGGGATCGGCGTAGAGCGCACGCAGCTCGTCACCCACCGCCGCCACGTCCCGGCGATCGTCCGCGGCGCGGCGCCGCCCCTCGGCGATGCGCTCGTCGCGCTCGGCCAGCTTCGTGACCAGCTTCTCGCGCTGTTTCTCAAGCTTCGCGATCGACGCCGGCACTTTCGCCTTCTCCTGTTTCGTCCCGGGTGCCGAGTTCCTCCGGTGCGCCTCCGCCAGCTGGGCGTCCAGCGCCGCGAGCCTGTCGGCCTGCGGCTGGTACTCCGCTTCGATGCGTCCGATCTCCTCCGCCTCGCGTGCGTCGATCTGCCGGCGGATGCGAGCGGCGTGCTCATCCACGAGGCCCGGGACCTTCGAGGAGTCGCCGTAGGCGTGGTAGTGGACCAGCATACGCACCACGTCCTGCGGGCGCAGCTCGTTCTGCGCCGAGAGCTCGCGGTAGTGACGCGCGGCGTAGATCAGCAGCACCTTGTCGCGCCGCTCGGCAGGGCGCTGCTTGCGCAGGATCAGCAGGCAGGCGGGCACGCCCGCCCCGTAGAACACGTTGAGCGGCAGCGAGATCACGGCGTCAATCAGGTGCGACTTGAGCAGCGCCTTGCGGATCAGGTGCTCGTCGTCGGCCTTGCGCCTCTTGATCTTCGGATTGCCCTCGTCATCGAGCTCGTCGGTCTCCTCCTCGACTTCAGGCTGACCGCGGAACAGCACGCCCTGCGGGCAGACGATGCCGGCGCGGCCGTCGTCGGTGAGCGAGGCGAGGATGTGCAGGATGAAGGCGTAGTCGCCGTAGCCGGCGGGCGGCGCCTGGAAGCCGGTGCCGCGACCGAAGCGGCCGAAGAGGTCCTTGAAGCCCTCCTTGCCGAAGATCTCCTTCTTGAGCCTGTCCTTCTTCTTCTTGTCATCGGTCTGCTGCTCTGGCTTCAGCCACCAGAACTCGTCCGAGAACGGGAAATTAGCGAGCACAAGGGAGAAGCGCTTCACCTTGCCGTTTTCCAGGAACTGGGGGTCGGTGATGGTGCTCGCGCCGGCCTTGATGTCGGCCTCGAGGCCGTGCAGCACGGAGTTGATCTTGCCGATGGCGGCGTTGCCCCAGTTCATCTCCTGCGCGAAGTAGCGCGCGCTGGTTGCGTGGTGGCCGTGCTCGCGGAGGTAGTCGGCGGTGTGCACCAGCATGCCGCCCGAGCCAGAGGTCGGGTCGTAGACGGTATCGCCGGAACGCGGTTCGAGGATGCGCACCAGCGTGTCCACGACCTCGGGCGGGGTGAAGAACTCGCCCGCCTTGGCGCCGGCGTCGTCGGCGAACTGCTTGATCAGGTACTCGTAGGCGCGGCCCAGCACGTCGGACGGGACGCTCTTGTTGGAGAGATCATGCTCGTCGAAGTGCTGCACCAGGGCGTGCACCACCTCGTTTGAGATGAGCGGCTTTCCCGAGCCATCGGGCGCCGGCTGGTTCCAGTCCACCGTGAAGACGCCCCGCAGCTCGTCGTTGGCGCTCGCCACCGCGCGCATCGCCTTGGTGAGCACCTCGCCGAGGTTGGTGGAAGCGGCCTTCACGTCGCCCCAGCGCGAGCCGTCAGGGATCTGGAAGCGGTGCTCGCCGCGCTTGCGGAACACCGCCTTCTCCTTCTCGCTGAAGGCGCGGCGCTGCTGGCGCTCCAGCTCGGCGATCGCGTCGTCGGCCTCGCACTCCCACTGGTCGCAGAGGCGCTTGTAGAACATCAGGGACAGGATGTAGTTCTTGTAGTCCTGCCCCGCGGTCTTGCCGCGGAGGATGTTCGCGGCGCCCCAGAGGTGGGCTTCGAGTTGTTGAAGAGTGAGCTTCATCCTATTCGCCCTTCCAACATCTTGCCACCAAGTCTAACTCACGGGTAGCGAGGGCGGGCAGCGCGCCGGCGAGCTGCCGCGAGAGCTTGGTCTCCAAGGAATCGGAGGAGTCGTCGGGGCGCTCCACGAGGCGGCGATGCAGGTCTTCGAGGACCCCGAGGGACCAGACCGGCGCTCCGGGCGTCCGTGCGAGTCAGCCAGGGCTCCCCGCCAAGCGAGATGCAGCCCGGAGCCAGCCGGCTTGGAACCAGGCTGTGGGCAGGTGCTAGACTATGACCTCGATGAGGATCCCGGCCGACGCCCTCGTTCCGGCTGAGAAGCTAACCGCACTGACGCCGGCTTGGCGCCGCCTCATCGACTCCGTCCCTCATCCTCAAGGCTCTTTCAGCGTTGTGGCTGCCACATCGAGCACCGCATCTGGATGCTTCGCCACTATCCGCAGGAGAACTCGTGCGCTTCCCTCGGGCCTCCGGCGCCCTTGTTCCCAATTGCGTAGAGTCCCAACGCTGATTCCGAGAAGAGCCGCGAATTTCGGCTGGCTCAAGCCATAGCTCTCTCGAAGACTTCGCACGTCCGGATCTTCCAGGAGAAACTCTCGGGAAGCTGTCTGCTCGCCGCGGAGAATTGCTCCGCCCTCGCGCACGCTCTCCAAGAGCTCATCGAACAATGCTTTCCTCATCGGTACTCCAATTCAACGATCTTTCCCAGTGCTTCGCGCTGAGTCGCCGCAAGGTCGGCCGTGAAGGCCCTCGTCTCGACGATGACCACGTCACGAAGCATGCGCCAATGGCGCACCAGATGTCAACACTGGCTTCGGCGCGCGAGAATGCCTTGTCCCCTCCCTACCCTGCCGTCTCACCCTACTCAGTAGGCCCTGGCCTGCTGGAGGTGAGAGATGAGATCAGAACGGATCGTGGGAATGGCGCTATGCGGGCTGCTGGCGCTTGGCGGAAAAGCGGTGGCCGATGATGGGCTGGGCGTCGGCCGGGGGATCGATCACGTCGGGATGCTCGTGCGGCTGGAGAACTTCGATGCTGCTGGGGACGTCTTGACCCGGCAGCTCGGGTTCTCGGCGACACCGGTGCTGCTGGCCCCCGGGGGAGTCGAGAACCGGCTGATCTGGTTTGAGGATCTCTCCTATCTGGAGCTTGACGCGTTCACGGAGAGCAATGCCGGCACGGCGCCGTTCCTCGCCTTCCTGGCGAAGCACGAGGGCGCCAAGTTCTACGGCACCGAGGTGCTCGACGCGGCGCGGGCGGTCGCGTTCCTCGACGGCGCCGGCTATCCGAACGTCGGCCCGATCCCCGCGCCACCTCTCACCATCCAGTCGACCGGCCAGGTCGTCGGTCTCACGCCTCTCTGGACCGAGATCATTCTCACCGCGCGCCTCGCCCCGGACAACTCGAATTTCTTCCTCGACTACGACGAGGCCCAGGTGCAGCAGCTCTTCGTCGACGTCCCGGCCCTGGCACCCCGGCCGCACCCCAACACGGCAGAGAGGATCGACACCCTCTGGCTGGTCGTGGCGGACCTCGACGCGGCGATCGATTTCTACACCGGCCTCGGTCTCGAGGTCGTGGCCAGGAACGAGAAGATCGACTATCTGGGCGGCCGCGGCGCCCGGGTGCGGTACCACAACGCCACCCTCGCCCTCCTCCAACCGGATGGCCCCGGCCTGGTTGCCGACTTCGCCGCCGACCGCGGAGAAGGAATCCTCGGCGTGAGCCTGGCCGTCCAGGATCTCGTCGCCGCGCATCGCCTCGTCGAGGGCAACACCGGCTTGACCCTCCCGACTTTCCGCTACCACGGCCGAGATCGCTTCCTGATCCCGGCCTCCCTGACCCACGGCGTGCTGATCGAGATGGTCGAGTAGCGCCCTATGGCCCCCGCGGCCGGCAGCCGCCCTCTCTTGGCCGAGCGTCCCATGGAGTGGTACACTGACTCTGGCTGAGAGTCGGGGAATGATCCTGAGCTTTCGGGACGACTGGCTGCGGGACCTCTTTGTCGACGACGTTCGATCACGGAGGGTCCCGCCCAAGCTTGAACGCCGCCTTTTCCGCAAGCTCCAGATGATTGACGATGCGACGACGGATCAGGACTTGCGCGTTCCACCCAGCAATCACTTCGAGAAGTTGGTCGGTCATCTGGACGGCTTTCATTCGGTCCGGGTGAACAAACGATGGCGGCTGATATTCCAGTGGGATGGCGGCAAGGGCGAAGCCAGCGACGTCTATCTGGATGATCACGGCTACAAGTGAGGTGAGTCATGTTGACGACGAGGCGCAAGCCGGCCAGCGTGGCGGAGATCCTGGTCGAGGAGTTCATGGCGCCGATGGGACTGACGCAGGCCGCTCTGGCCAAGGCCATGGGCGTCCCGCGCAAGCACGTCAACGAACTGTGCAACGAGCGCCGGACTGTCACCGCTGCGACCGCGCTCATCCTCGCCCGCGTGTTCGGCAATAGCCCCGACTTCTGGCTCAACGTTCAGCGGCGCACTGACCTGTGGGAGGCCATGCACAGCTCGCGCGAACGCAAGCGGATCGAGCGTGCAAGGCCGCTCCACCCAGTCGACGTTCGAGCGCCAGATGCAGGTTCGACCCCCGCCTCGGGCATGAAGTAGAATCAACGACTTGATACCAATCCCAGCCCGCGCTCAGCTGAGTGCCACTCGAGGCCGCGGACACGGCGAGATCGACCGCGGCGAAGCTCCTGCCTGATGAAGGCGAGCCCGCCCAAGGAGGAAGCCATGCCGCCCGCGGCAGTGCGCATCGGTTATCTCGGCTATGGCCGCTGGGTCCCCGGCCAGACGGTGACGAATGCCGACCTCGAGCAGTTGGTCAACACCACCGACGCGTGGATCCAACGTCGCACCGGTATCCGGGAGCGCCGGATCCTGGGACCGGAGGAGACCATCCTTGGCATGGCGGTCGCCGCGGCGCGGCATGCCATGGCAAGCGCCGGGATCGACGCCGGGCAGATCGGAGACATCCGGGTAGCGGTCAACACCTGGCTGCGGTTCCCCAGCCTCGCCACCCAGCTACAGCGAGAGATCGGCGCCGAAACGGCTTCCGCCGCCGACGTGAGCGCCGGTTGCGCTGGCTTTATCTACGCCGTCGAGGAGGCCCACAACAAGATCTACGTCGAGCAGGTCCTCCACGACCGCAAGCTCCATGCGCTCGTCGTCGGCGTCGACGCCCTGTCGCACATTACCGACTGGACGGACCGCGGCACCTGCGTGGTGTTGGGCGACGGCGCGGGAGCGGTCGTGATGGGGTCCGTCGCGGAGGGTGGGATCGAGGCCATTCATACCCATGCCGACGGCCGTTACGGCGACCTGCTCTACTCCGATCCCGTGCTCGAGTGCCAGTCCGACGGCAACCGGACCTTCACTCATCGCGAGCTCGGTGTCCGTCCCTATCTCCACATGGATGGTCCCCGGGTCTTCCCCGTGGCCGTGAAGACGATGGTGAACGACATCCTGGCGGTGATGGCGAAGTACAACCGCACCCGCAAGCCGAGCATCGGCCTCGACCAGGTCGGCTACCTCTTCCCCCACCAAGCCAACATCCGGATCATCGAGGCGGTGGTCAAGAAGCTCGGCCTGCCCATGGCCAGGGTCTACACCGATGGCATTGCGCGCTACGGGAACACCTCGACGGCCTCGATCCCGATCGGCTACTGCGAGACCTGGGGCACTCGCAACGGTGACTCCGCCGCCCCTTTCGAGATCGACGTCGCCTTCGGAGCGGGCTTCGCATCAGGCGCGATCCTGCGGCGGACAGTGGCGGGTGAGGCGAGCCATGCGGCCGCCGCCGGTGGCGAAGGACCGTGAGTCTCTCCCTCGGCTGCGGTCCTTCCGCGAGTACTGGCACCGACGCCACGGCACCCTTGACGTTGTCCCGCTCTCGCCCTACCCGGCGACGATGAGCCCGGCGTAGACCAGTCCGGCGCCGGCGTGCGCGGCCAGGAGGCCCCAGGCCGCGGTGGTGCGCCAGGTGCGCGGCGCGCCCGCCAGGAGCACGGCGCTCTCGACGAAGAGCAGGTAGTTGGCCGCATAGGCGCCCCAGAAGAAGTTCGCGTGCGACCATCGCGGCCCGCGCTCGGCCAGGAGCGCCATCTGCAGCAGGGCGACCAGCAGCACCGACCAGGCCAGTACCAGCGGCTCCTGCCGGCGCGCGCTGCTCCAATGCAGGGCGAGCACGCCGAGCGGGAAGGCGAGGCTCAGCAGGATGGAAGCCGGGATGTTCGGCGAGTAGAGGCGCCAGACGGCGAGCGGCGCGATCTCGACGCCACCGCCGCTGCCTGCGAGGCGCCAGGCCTGCCACGCGAACAGCGCGGCGACCGGCGCCAACACCGCCGCGACGAAGATCGCGGGCCGGCGCCAACCGGTGTGGCAGGGCCGCGGCGAGCGCGCGGCGCGCTCGACGAGCAGCGCTAGCCAACACGGGAGCAGCGCCAGCAGGTAGTTGGGCTTGACGAGGCCGTTCAAGAGCGCCAGCGCGCCGGCGCCGGCGAGCCGGCGCGGCCGGTCCGTGATCGTCGTCCTCGACGCGGCCGAGAAGAGCAGCATCGCCAGGGGGAGGACGGCGATCGCCGTCGGGTTGTGCCAGACGTTGGGGCTGATCTGGCCGAGATAGACCTGGGGGAACTTCCACCAGTTGAAGAGCGGCATCGCGAAGAGCAGGGCCAGGGCGGCGAGGGACGCGGCGCCGACCTCCCCCGCCTCGCGGATGCGGCGGTAGGTCAGACCGACCTTGGCCACGACCGCCAGGGCCGCGACGGCGACGGCGGCAACCTCGAAGGCGTGACCGCCGCCGAGAGGGGCCGCGATGCCGCAGACCACGAGCTCGAAGAGGAAGTGCGGCTGCATGCCGCCGCCCTGGCAGAGCGCGCGGGCGAAGGCCGCGTGCTGCATGAAGTCGCTCTTCCCCGCGAGGTCCAGCGGCGAGAACACCTGGCGCGAGAGGACCGCGAGCGCCGTGCCGCAGGCGGCCAGGGCGAGCGCCCACGGGGCGGCGCGCTCCCAAGCCGCGCCGCGCGGCACGACCGCCGCAGGGAAAGGCATCCAGGGATCGTAACAGCTCCCTGCCGTCGCTCTCACCTTTGACCCACCACCGCCGTACCCTTGACGTTCACATCTTGGCTCCGGTCGACAGCGCGCCGCGGACCGCTTAGACTCGAAGGCGAGCCGACGCCGATCTCGTAGCGGGGGCTTTCCGCTCCTCGGGGCTCGGCTGCTCGGAGGTGCCATGACCTTCGTTGCCGACGCTCTCCACGATCTCCGGCAGGCGATGCGCTCGCTCCGCCGGGCTCCCGGGTACACCCTCGCGGCGGCCCTCACCCTGGCCCTCGGCATCGGGCTCAACGCGGCGGTCCTGAGCGCCG
>DATNKH010000468.1:0-10402 GCA_035603475.1 Thermoanaerobaculia bacterium | reverse complement strand
GCCCCCCGGCCGCCGTTTGGGCGAGCTTGCTAGATGTAGGGGGTCGGACTTTGGTGGCTCGCCCAAACGGCGGCCGGGGGGCCTTGCCGACCTCGGCCCTCCTCCCCCTACGTCGGTTCGCAAAGCTCTTCGGGCACCGATCTCTTCGGCAGCGGCTGGCCGAACGGCCACCGAAGGAGGATCCGCTTCCCCGGGTTCCCGGGGAATCGGCAGGATAGAGTCCGGGTTGTCTACTGTCGCGGTTGGGTTGGCGGGGGACACATGGGCAGCAGGGGAAGGACATGAGACCGGTCGACATCCATGACGAGCTGGGCAAGCGGGTCATTGGCCAGCAGGAGGCGCTGCGCTATGTCTCCGTCGCGATCTTCAAGCACCTCCAGGGCGAGAAGTACGGCAACCTGCTGCTGATCGGCAACTCCGGCACCGGCAAGACCACCATCATGCGCGGCATCGAGGCTCTCTATGCCGCCTACGAGGAGCTGGCCGAGTACCGGGTGGTGCTGATCATGAACGCCAACACGCTGGCCACCGAGGACGGGGCGGTGGACACCAGCCGGCTGTTCTCACGCCTCGAGGAGCGGGTGCGCCAGGTGCTCGGGGCCGGCGCGACGGCCGAGCAGATCGGGCGCTTGATGGAACGCGCGACGATCTGCCTCGACGAGATCGACAAGGTGTCCGGGCTGATGGGCGGCAAGCCCTACGTCACCGGCATCAACATCCAGCAGGCGGTGCTCACCCTGATCGAGGGCGAGCGGGTACCGTACCGCATCACCGCCCCGGCCGAGGACGGCGGTGAGACGCGCAACAGCAACGTCTGGGTCGACACCGGCAAGATGCTGTTCCTCTGCGCCGGCGCCTTCGAGAGCCTCTACGACCAGGTCTTCGCCCGTGTCGTCTCGCCGAAGAGCGGCACCAAGCTGCCGACGACCACGACCTTCGTGGACGGCAAGGTCACGATCCGCGAGTACTTCACGCTGCGCCACCATTTCCGCCCGGAGGACCTTTTCGAGTACGGCATGCAGCCGCAGTTCCTCTCCCGCTTCGACAACGCCGTGATCCTCGAGGACCTGAACGCCGGCCTGCTGTCGCGGATCTTCGTCGAGCCCGAGGACGGGGTGCTGCGCACCTCGCAGAACTTCTTCCGCAAGTACGGCATCGAGCTCGAGGTGACCGAGCAGGCGGTGCAGAAGATCGCCGAGGAGGCGTCCAAGAGCAGCCGCATCGGCGCCCGCGCCCTGAAGTCGGTCTACGGGCGCATCATCAAGCCGTTCGAGTTCGATCCTTTCTCCCGGCCGGAGGTGCAGCCGAACGGCGCCGGCCACCGCCTGGTCATCGATGACGGCCTGGTCGCCGCCTCTCTCAGGCCGCTCCTCTAGACCGCGGCCAGCCGGAATCCGCCCCCGCCCCCCCGCCCGATCATGGCCCCGCCACCGCGATCCTCCTCGGCAGCCGTGCCAGGTCCGGCGGCCGTGGCAGCCCCGGAGCCGGCTGGCACGGCCGCACCGCCACCGTCGCCGCCGGCGGCCGTGCTGCCAGCGGAGGCCGTGGAACGTGCTGTCGACCGGCTGCTGCGCCGTCATGGCGCCGCGCAGGCGGAGCGGATCCGCCGCGGCGTCGAGCAGGTGGCGGCGCGCTGGTGGCCGGAGGACGGCGATGCGGAGGACCTCTGCGCCTTCTGCGAGGCGGCCTTCCAGTCCGACCCGGCCGAGCTCGAGCGCAGCTTCCGCCGGCTCGAGCAGGTGATGGAGCAGGTCGACGGCCATCTGCTCGAGGTGCGGCGCGAGCTGATGGAACCGATCGAGGTCGATCGCGGTCCGGCGGCGCCGGCCACCGCGGTCGATGCGCTGCTGGTCCATCTCGACCTCGCGCCGCACGTCGACGAGGATCTCTTCCGCGAGCGCATCGCCGGCTTCGCCCTGCTCAACTTCCCCGTGCATCCGCTGCGCCAGAGGCTGGCCGAGAGCGCCGCCTGGGACCGCGACGCCTGGGCGCGGTCGGTGATGATGGACCGCTTCGCGTGCCGCGTGCCGGCGGCGGCGACCCAAGCGGCGAACCGCGTCGCCACCGCCGCCGAGGAGTACGTCTCGACCTACAACATCCGCCTGGACCGGCTGCTCACCGCGAGCGGCGAGCGGCCCTTCCCGGAAGGGCTGCGCCTGATCAGCCACTGGGGGCTGCGCGACCAGCTGGCGTCCCACTACGCGGACCCCGATGCCCCCGGCGCCCTGGCGCGCCAGCGGCTGATCCTGCGGGTGATGGAGCGCATCGTGCGCCAGGAGATCCCGGCGGCGGTGATCGACAACTCCGACCTGCTCTGGGAGCCGGAGAGCAACACGGTGCGGCCCGGCCCACCCGAGCTCGCCGCCCGCGAGCCGGACCGGCGCTACGAGCAGCTGCTGGCGATCTTCCGGGCGCAGCGGCGGATCGATCCCTATACGCCCACCGCCCCCAGCCTGCCGGCGCGCCGCTTCGAGCTCGGACGGCAGATTCCCGAGGAGGAGGTCGAGGCCTTGCTGGTGTCGGTGCTGGAGGCGCCGGAGGTCGATGCGCTGGCGAGCCGGATCGCCGGGCGTCTCGGGCGGCCGCTCGAGCCGTTCGACATCTGGTACTCGGGCTTCAAGGCCCGCGGCCGCCACGGCGAGACGGAGCTCGACGCCCGCGTGAAGGCCGCCTTCCCGAGCATCGCCGATTTCCAGGCGTCCCTGCCCGACCTGCTGCAGCGGCTGGGCTTCTCGGCCGAGCGGGCGGCGTGGCTGGCCGCCCGCATCGTGGTGGATCCGGCGCGCGGCGCCGGCCACGCCCTTGGCGCGATGCGCCGCGAGGACCGCGCCCACCTGCGCACCAGGGTGGGCGAGGCCGGCATGGACTACAAGGCCTACAACGTCGCGATGCACGAGCTCGGCCACAACGTCGAGCAGGTGTTCTCGCTCGACGGCATCGATCATTGGTGGCTGGCGGGGGTGCCGAACAACGCCTTCACCGAGGCCTTCGCCTTCCTCTTCCAGGAGCGCGACCTCGAGCTCCTCGGGCTCGCACCGCGCGCCGAGGACCGCCGCGCCGCCTGCCTCGGCACGCTGTGGAACACCTACGAGATCGCCGGCGTGTCGCTGGTGGACATGCGCGTCTGGCGCTGGCTCTATGCTCATCCGGACGCCACGCCGGCGGCCCTGCGCGAGGCCGTCCTGGCGATCGCCCGCGAGATCTGGGACCGCTTCTTCGCGCCGCGGCTCGGCCATCCCGGCTGCGAGGTGCTGGCGATCTACTCGCACATGATCGCCTACTCGCTCTACCTGCCCGACTACGCGCTGGGGCACATCGTCGCCTTTCAGCTGGCCGCGCGGCTGCGCCAGGTCGAGCAGGGGGCAGGCGCACGTCCGGGCGCGGTCGGCGCCGAGCTCGAGCGCATCGCCCGCCAGGGCCGCCTCACCCCCGAAGCCTGGATGCGCGCCGCCGTCGGCGGCCCGGTCTCCGCCGATGCGCTGCTCGCCGCCGCCCGGCAAGCCCTCGCCTCCATGCCGGGGAATGCCACCACCTCGGCGGCGGCGGCACCGAGCAGGATCGGGGGATGAGAGCTGGCTACAAGCAGTAGCGGGTCAGGGCCTGGCGGTCGCGCACGTGGATGCGGTGATCGGAATCGACGACGATGTAGCCGTTCTGCTTGAACTCGACGATGGCTTGATTCACGCGTTCGCGCGAGGCGCCGATCACCTCGCCGAGATCGCTCTGGGTGAGGCGGAGCTGGATCTTGACCTCGCCGGCCGCGCCCGGCGCCGCGCCGGCGGCCGGCTTGCCATAGCGGTCGGCGAGCGCCAGGATCTGCCGCGCCACCCGGCCGGGGACGTCCAAGGTGCAGAGGGCCTGGATCTGCTCGTTGGCGAAGCGCAGGCGATGGGACAGCAGGCGCACCAGGTTGGCGGCCAGCGGCGACATGGTGCGCAGGCAGGATTGGAAGGAGGCGCGGTCCATCCACAGCAGGCGTGACGGCTCGGTGGTGACCACGTTCGCGGACCGGCCGGCGCTGTCCACCAGGCTCATCTCCCCCACCGTGTCGCCCGGCCCCAGGAAGGCGAGGATGACCTCGCGCCCGTCGCTCCGGCTGACGTAGATCTTCACCGTTCCCTCGAGCAGCACGTAGACCACGTCGCCCGGCTGCTCCGCGGTGATGAAGTGCGTGCCGGCAGCAACGTTGGAGGAGCGCAGCAGCTGGTTGAGCTGGGCGAGCTGCTCGCCGTCCAGGCCCTGGAAGAGCTCCAGGTCGCGCAGCTGAGCGGGATCGGCGACGGCGCCCATGGGACCTGGTGTCCTATCGCAAGGCCGCAGCGGGGTCTGCCGCCGCGGCGGCCGCCGCCGCCGGGCGCGCCCGGGCGCCCAGCAGCGCGGCGAGGACCTCGACGCCGCGATCGACCACGTCGGGCGGCGCGGCGGTGAAGCAGAGCCTGACGTGGGTCGGGTAGGGGCCGAAGCTGGCGCCGGGCGCGACGAACAGGCCGCGGTCGACGCAGTCTTCGAGCAACCCGCCCAGGCCCCGCTCGTCCAGGCAGCCCGCGACGTCGAAGAAGAGGAAGCTGCTGCCGCGCGGGGCCGGCAGCCCGAGGCGCGCCGCCGCGCGCTCGCCCGCCCGCCGATATTGCTCCCGCGCCTGCTCGATCCAGACCGTCCCCGGGGCGCCGAGCACCTTGACGGCGGCGAGCTGGGAGGCGGTCGGCGTGCTGTAGAAGCTGTGCAAGCCGACCTTGCGCAGCTCCGGCATGGCCGCGGCGGGACCGATCACGTAACCGCAGCGATTGCCGGCCATGCCGTAGGCCTTGGAGAACGAATGGACGGCGAACGTGCGGTCGGGCGCGAGCGGCCGGGTGTAGGTGTGCTCGCCTTCGTAGACGTAGTCCTCGTAGACCTCGTCGGCAAGGATCCAGAGATCATGCCGCTCGGCCCAGGCGACCAGCGCCTCGACCACCGGCCGCGGGATCACCTGCCCGGTGGGATTGCTGGGCGTGTTGAGATAGAGCGCGATCGAGCGCTCGCGGAGGTGGGCGCTCACCACCTCCACGGCGCTTTCCGGCGAGTCGGCCACGTCGAAGAAAGGCACCTCGACCGGCACGCCGTGGAACGAGCGCACGATGCCCGCGATGAGCGGCCAGTGCGGCGACAGCACCAGCACCTCGTCGCCCGGCTGCACGATCGCCCCGGCCACCGCTCCGAGGCCGCCGGTGGCGCCGGTCGTGACCAGGACGTTCTCGCGTTCGGTCGGCACGCCCGTGCGCTGGCGCGCCCGCTCGACCAGGGCATCGAGCAGCGCCGGCATTCCCTGCGGCGGCGCATAGCGATGCATCCCGGGCCACGCGGCCACGGTCAGGTCCTCCATGCGGCAGCCCACGGGCGGCTCCATCCAGGTGTCGCCCACGTGCAGCGGATACACCTCGCCCTGGAAACCGGCCAGCCGGTGCGCGAGCGCCGAGTAGACGGCGCCGGAGATCTCGGCGACCGACGGGGAGAAGCGCGGGTGGCGAGGCATGCGGACGGATCTTACCTCAGGATAACAGCAAGCGCGCAGGTGTGCCTTCTCGCCCGCCTGCCCGGCAGCGGCGAGCGCCTGTCGTCGGTACGTTTACAAGGCTCGTCTGCTTTCGCAAGCTCGCGACAACCGTTTCTATTGCAAGGTCTACCTATTGCAACTTGCGCTCGGGTGTGCAAAGAGCATAAGGTATAATTTCCCTAATAACCTCCGGGAGAGAACCTTATTGCGCGATGGATGATCGCCGATGATCGCCGATGATCGCCGAATGCGCGCCGCGCTTGCCCTGGCGCTGACGCTCGGAGCGCTGGCGCTGCTCTATCTGCAGGGCGTCGAGATCGCCGCCAGCGTCAAGCGCCGGATCGGCTACGATCTCATCACGGCGCCCGACGGCGTGCACGTCGAAGACGTGAGCCCGGGCGAGCCCGCCGATCGGGCCGGTCTGCGCAGGGGTGACCGGGTCGTCACGATCGACGGCACTCCCATCCACGATCTGCTCTCCTACGCCACCGCGAGCGGCCGCTTCCAGGCCGGCAAGCCGGCGGTCTTCCGCCTGGTGCGCGGCGGCAGGATCGTCGACCTCACGCTGCGGCCGGGAATGGCCTTCCCGCTCTTCACCTTCCTGTTCAACGCCTTCACCGCGCTCGGCTTCCTCGCGGTCGCCCTGCTGGCGCTCACCCAGAGCCTGCGCGACCTGCGTTCCCGGCTGCTGCTCGGGTTCTCGATGGCGGTCGCGATCGAGCTGCTGCTGCCCGGCGCCATCGTGGCGGTGATCGGGCTCAGCTGGCCCAAGACCCTGTCGAACTGCGCCTTCTACCTGCTCACCGGCATCGAGTTCAGCCTCGAGCTGCACCTCGCCTCGCTGATCCCCGAACGTCCGGCGTGGCTGCGCCGCCGGCGCTGGGTCGTGCCGCTCTACTACATGGTGGGACTCAGCTTCGGCCTGGTCTGGTGCGCGATCTATCTCGGCGACGAGCGGGGCGTCCATCTCCTGCCGTGGACCAGCGGCCAGGCGGACCACTGGCTGAACGAGATCGCCCTGCCGTTCTGGGCGCTGGCGGTCTCGGTGCTGTTGGCCAGCCAGGCGTTGCGTCACCCCGAGCCCCGCGGCCGTCACCAGGCGGGGCTGGTGCTGTCGGCGACCTCCGCCTGGTTCCTCTTCACGCTCTACAACTCGATCTTGAGCCTCACCGGTCACCCGGCCGCGGACTGGGTCGCGCCGCTGCAGACGCTGGTGCTGCTCTGTTTCCCGGTGGCCCTGTTCGCCGCGATCTTCCGCTACCAGCTCTTCGACATCGAGCTGGCGGTGCGGCGCGGCCTCATCTACACCGCCCTGAGCGGCGCCCTGGTGCTGGTGTTCTACGGCGCTCTCGGCGCCTTCTGGCTGCTCTTCCCGGCGGCGGTCGCCGCACGGCAACCGGGGCGGAGATCGCTGCTGGCGGTCGGCGTCGCCATGCTGCTGCTCGGCCTGCTCTTCGCGCCCCTGCGGCGCTTCACCCACCGGCTCATCGACCGGGGCTTCTTCCCCGAGCGCAACGAGCTGCGCCGCCGGCTGATCGCCCTGGCGGGCGAGCTGCCGGCCCTGGGCAAGCTGCCGCGCATGGGACGCCACCTCGTCTCGCGGCTCACCGGGATCTTCACCGCGCGCTCGGCGGTGCTGCTCATTGCCAGCCCCGAGAGCGGCCTGCTCAACGTCCTGGCGGCGACCGGCGGCGGCTGGGAGGATGCGGAGCGGTCGCTGCTGGTGCCGCTCGACGACCCGGGCATCGAGCTGCTCAAGCGCGCCTCCCGGCCGGTCGCGGCGCCGCAGCTGGCCGCACGCAGCACCGTGATCGCTCACCGGCTGCAGGGCCTCGACGCGCCGGGGCTGGCGGTGCCGCTGCTCATCCAGGAGCGCCTCATCGGCGCGCTGGTGGTCGGCGCCAGGCTGGATGGCCAGCCGTATCCTTCCGAGGAGCAAGACCTGCTCACCCTGCTGGCCCACCACGTGGCCAGCGTCTTCGAGAACGCCCGACTGTTCGAGTCCGCGACCTACGAGAGCCTTACCGGGCTGCTGCGCCGCGAGGCGATCCTCGAACAGCTCGACCGCGAGCTCGAGCGCGCCCAGCGCTACAACCGGCCGCTCACCCTGGCGATGGCCGACCTCGACTACTTCAAGGACGTCAACGACCGCTACGGCCACCTGGCCGGCGACACGCTGCTCAAGGCGATCTCGCAGGCCGCGTCGGACGGCCTGCGCAGCACCGACTGGCTCGGCCGCTACGGCGGCGAGGAGTTCCTGGTGGTGCTCCCCGAGACCGACATCGCCGGCGCGGTCAGCGTCGCCGAGAAGATCCGCGCGCTGGTGCAGAAGACCTCGGTGCCGATGGACGACGGCACCCTGGCGCGGGTGACCATCTCGATCGGGCTGGCTTCGCTGCGGGACGACCAGCCGCGCCAGGAGCGGCTCAGCGCCCGCGACCTCATCGCCGCCGCCGACCGCTCGCTCTACGAAGCCAAGAACGGCGGCCGCAACCGCGTCTACCCGCTGGTCGCCTGAACGGCGGGGCCAGCGGCCCTCCTGCCGTGGTAGCGTCAGCGGGGGGATCGAGATGGAATACACGCTGACCGAGGTACGGCGGCTGCCGGAGGAACGGCGGCTGCGCCTGTCCTGGAGCGACGGTCACGTCGCCGAGTACGACTACGACTACGTGCGCGCCTGGTGCCCGTGCGCGATGTGCCAGGGGCACTCCGGCTCGACGATCCGCTACCAGCCGGCCAGCGGGCCGGTGACCGCCGAATCGATCCAACCGGTGGGCAACTACGCCATCTCCATCGGCTGGTCGGACGGCCACTCGACAGGCATCTACCGCTTCGACTTCCTGCGCCAGGTCTGCCCCTGCGCCGCCTGCGCCGGCGAAGGGCTGAGAACGGTCGTCGACGGGTCTTAGGACTAGATCTTGCCTACCCGGAGAATGGACCGACGACGTAAGATCGTCGGCGTTTCCGGATCCGTCGAAAGCAGATCACTGACGGTGCGATGACGAGAAGCGCGATCGCGAGGATGAATTCAGTCAGGCGAACGCCGTCGGAGGGATGCAGCAGGCCCATCCATGTCTCGATCTCCGTGTAGCAACCGCGCTCGCGACCCGCGGGAAGATCGTCGGCAGCAAGGCGGAAGACGATGGAGTCCACGAGCAGGAAAGCGCCTGCCGCCATCCCGGCCAGCAGCGCGGCGGCGATGAGGAGTTTCCGTCTCATCCGGACGTGCTCTCGACCCGCAGCCAGTGCTCGAGGTCGCGCGCGGTGTTGAGGTTGAGGAACAGGTCGGCCGGCGGGCCGCAGCGACGTAGCTCCTCCCCTTCGAGGAAGCGGACCCGCAGGCCGGGCGTCTCGGCGAGACGGTGCGGGGCGGCGATGCCGCGTTCGACGGCGGCCGCCAGCGCGGCGAGCGCCGCGGGCCGGTAGAGGGCGCAGAGCGGCTCGAGACCGCGCTCCCAGCGCGGCACCACCCAGTCCGGATCGGCGGCGGCATTGTCGGCATCGAGGGCATCGGGGGCGGCGCCGGCCTCGGCGCCCTCGGTGACCGGCGGACGGCGGACCAGCTCCCGCAGCAGAGCCTCGGACACTCGCGGCAGATCGCAGGCCAGCACGAGCAGGGGGTGCCCGGGCCAGGCACGCGCGGCGCCGAGGATGCCGGCCGCCGGCCCCGCCGCGGGCGCATCCGGCAGGGATGGCAGGCCGGGCACCAGGCCGCGGCCGCCGTCGGCGATCGCCACCCGCGGGCAGACGCCGAGCAGGCGGCGCGCCGCCCGCCCGGCCAGGGTCTCGCCGTCCACGGCCAGCGCCGCCTTGTCCCGCCCCATGCGTCGCGAAGCGCCGCCCGCGAGCACCACGCCCACCGTTTCCGGCGCCGGCGGGCGAACCACCGCCGGGTAGTGTCCTAACTTGCTCGATTGCCCTTGCCTCCCTTCCTCCCTTTGGGCGAGGGTCCGCAGTCCTACGCCGCCGCCCTCTAGACTTGGACCTTCGCCCAAAGGGAGGAAGGGGGGCAAGGGCAATCGAGCCAGGACACTACCCACCGCTGCCGCGCCGGCGTCCGTGCCGTGCGTGGTAGCATCCCCGCCCGGCTGCGCTGCCAAAGGAGGAAGTCCCATGCATGCAAGCTTAGCTCTGGTCGTCGCGTTGCTGGCCGCCGTTTCGCCGGTCAAGCAGCACCCGCGGGTCACGCTCGACACCACCAAGGGCAAGATCGTGATCGAGCTCTACCCGGACAAGGCGCCGAAGACCGTCGACAACTTCCTCAAGTACGTCAAGGAGGGCCACTACGACGGCACCGTCTTCCATCGCGTCATCGCCGGCTTCATGATCCAGGGCGGCGGCTACGAGGCCAGCGGCACCGAGAGGCCGACGCGCCCGCCGATCGAGAACGAGTCCAACAACGAGCTGAAGAACGCGCGCGGCACCATTGCCATGGCGCGGACCAGCGATCCCCACAGCGCCACCGCCCAGTTCTACATCAGCGTGGTCGACAACCGCAGCCTCGACTACTCGAGCGCGCCGCAGCGCTGGGGGTATGCGGTGTTCGGCAAAGTGGTGGAGGGCATGGGCGTCGTCGACGCCATCGCCGCGGTGAAGACGGCGCCCGGCGACAAGCCGATCGAGCCGGTGGTGATCAAGAAGGCCACGGCGACGCATTGATCCTCCGCCGCCTGGGCGGGGAGATTCCATGCCGCCATCCGATGCGCCGGCGGAGGGTCTGAAGCGCCAGCCGGCCATGGACGACGCCGGCGAGGGAGTGCCGCTGCTGCTGCTGCACGCCTTCCCGCTGTCGCGCCGAATGTGGCAGCCGCAGCTGACCGGCCTGGCGGACAGCTGCCGGCTGCTGGCGCCCGATCTGCCCGGCTTCGG
>DATNKH010000467.1:0-4545 GCA_035603475.1 Thermoanaerobaculia bacterium | reverse complement strand
CCCGGCCGAGAAGGGCAGGGAAGGGCGATGGCAAAGCGCGGGCGCGAGCCGGCGATGTAACCGTTTACATTTTGGGATGGTAGCGGGCTGGCAGTGGGCTGTCAAGAGGCAGCCGGGGCCACGGGACCAGACAGAACCTGCCAGGGGAGGCGGGGAATGAGTGTCCTTCAGGACTGCCCCAGGGGGCTGCCGGTGGGCGCCGACTGCGCTGATCAGCCTTGCGGCACGTCGGTCCTGATGTACTTCAGGGGAGACTTCTCCAGCAGCGGCTCGAGGTTTGCGATCTGCTCCCGCGTCGAGTCGGCCATCCATGTTTCCGGTGCCGCGGCGTACACCGCCTTCAACTCTTCCCGGCCCTCGGGTTCTTCGCCGAGGCCCAGGCGGGCTTCGCCGACCGTGGCCAGGACCCAGTACCGGCTCTTCTGCGCCTGCTGCACTGCCACCGGACTGGCGCTCTGCGCATCCGGGAGGGGATTGTCCTCGAGCCACTGCTCGCAGATGGCGAGGACCTCTCTGCGCACGCGGCGCGCTTGGACGAAGTCGGCGATGGCCTCCGCTGGCTCGACGCCTGCCGCGGCCCGGACGTTCAGCATGTAGGCCAGGTTGATCCCGTTGTAATAATCGTTCCGCAGGTAGAAGCCTCTCTCGTAACCACGGATCGCCTCGTCGAGCTGTCCCATGTCCTTCGTCAAGGTCCAGAGCCGCTTGTGCACCGCGCCCCAGAGGCCCAGCGTCTCCGTGTCGTTCGACGTCGCAGGATCGAGAGCGACGAGCAGGTCGCGCGCCTCCTGGAGCGCCCCCACCTCGGTGGGGAGCTTGCTCTTGTAGGTGAGGAGCGCGAGGCGCTGGATGATGTACGGGTCCTCGGGCCGATCGGGGGCGTCGGGGCGCTTGGGAGCCTGGCCCTTCATCATCCCGCGAATGACCGTAAGGAGGGTCTTCGCCGTCGCGAAGTCATTTCGTTTCTGCGCGTCGTCCACCTGCTTCATCAACACGCTGTACGCCTGGTCGTTCGCCTGCGGCGCCGGTGCCGGCTCGCCGCCGGTCTCCGCGCCCGCCTCCTTGGCGGCGGCTTGCACCGCGGCCTGGACCGTGGCGGCCAGGGCCGGCGGCTCGAGCCCGTTCAGGAACGTATAGACGGGGCTGTCTCGCTCGCGGGGATCCTTCTTCCTGATCTCGACGATCGCGTCGGTGAGCAGCTGGCGGAACCGCATCGCCTCGCCGAAGCCGATGTCCTCGCCCAGGTGATGGTACTGCCGGACCGCGACGTGATTCACGTCGAAAGGGAACGTCTTGATGCCGTCCTCGCAGATGACGACGGTGGTGAACGGGCGGAGGGCATGGCGCACGCCGAGCTCGTAGAAAGCATTCTTGTTGGACGTCGAGAGATCGGCGACCACGACGTCCGCGTTCAGGAGCTGCTCGTACATCGGCACATCGATCAGGCCGGAGTGCACGATCTCGTCGGCGCGAATGCATCTCAGCCCGGCAGCCTCGACGGCTGGCTTGATCACATTCCTGTAAGACATGTCGAGGTCGAGCACGCGGCCGGTCTCGAAGTCCGTCTTCTTGCCGAACCCCATGATGACGAAGCACGTTCCCTGGACGTTCTCGGGCGCTGTTGCCATGACCGGTTCCCTCGGCTGCGCAGGTTGTCTTTCCGAAGAGAATATTCTACTACAAGCCTGGCGGTACGCCTAACCGCTGGCATCCGGAAAGCCGGTTGCCGCCGCGTCCAGCGCCCCGAGGGCGTAGGCGTAGGCGCCCAGGGCCACGGCGTGGCTGGTGCCCAGGCGGGAGAGGCCGACGCCGGTGCGCTTGTGCGGATCGTAGACGACGCGGCGGGGGGATCCCGGGACGGCGATGGTCCGCGGGCGGGCGGCGAGGAAGGCGCGGCGCCCGGCCTCGTCCTCGAGGTTCCAGGCCGCCAGCTCCAGGCGCGGGACGTCGCCGCCGGCGAGGCTCTGCAGGCGGCCGTTCAGCTGGCCGACCAGCGCCGGCAGGAAGTGCGGCGCCGCGGCGGCAAGGCCGCCGCCGATCACCACCAGGCCGTCGATCAGGGTGAGGGCGTTGGCGATGGCGTCGCCGGCCACCTCGCCGAGGCGGCGGAAGGCCTCGCGCGCCGCCGCCGCGTCGCCCGGCGCTTCGCCGCGGGCGATGGCGTCGATCTCGCGCGGCTCGGGCGCCGCGGCGAGCGGCAGGCCGGCCGCCTGCGCATACGTCCGGCGCACCGCGCGGATGCTGGCGCCCTCCTCGGCGAAGCAGTCGCCGTCGAGCTTGTTGCGCATCAGCCAGATCTCGCCCGCGGCGCTGTTGTCGCCCACGTGGAGCTCGCCGTCGCGCACGATGCCGCCGCCGAAGCCGGTGCCCAGGGTGACGCCCAGCAGATTGCGGAAGCGCTTCGGGCTGCCGGCCGCCGCCAGCGCCTGGTTGACCTCCGGCAACAGGCCGGACAGCGCCTCGCCGTAGGTGAACAGGTCGCCGTCGTTGTTGATGAAGACCGGCACGCCGAAGCGCTCCGCGAGCATCGGCCCGAGTGGCACGCCGCCGCGGAAGGCGGGGAGGTTCGGGAGGTCGCCGATGATCCCCGCCGGGTAGTCGGCGGGTCCCGGGAAGGCGAAGGAGAGCGCCGCCGCGCCGCCGCCGGTCGCGCCCCAGACGCGCGAGAAGCCCTCGACGATCTGGCCCAGGCAGGCGCCGAGGTGGTCGCCGCGGGCGGGCAGGGTGATCGGGTCCGCGACCTCGCGGTTGCCGGCGATCGCCGAGAAGGTGAGATTGGTGCCGCCGGCGTCGAGCGTCAGCACGGTGCGCGGGTCCTGTGCGAAGCGGGAGACAGGATGGGCCACGGGCGCCGATCCCTCAGCCCGGACCGCGGGCCGGCGGCGGCGGCGTGACCGGCGCCAGGCGCGATGGCGGCGTGGCCGCAGCCGTCCCCTGGCCGCCGAGCGCCAGCAGCGCCAGGTAGACGAACGCGGCGAGAGGCACCAGGAACGCCAGCCGCACGCCGGCGCGGTCGGCGACCAGGCCCATCAGCGGCGGCATCACCGCGCCGCCGACGATGGCCATGCACATCAAGCCGGAGAGCGCGCCGCTCCTCTCGGGCCGGCTCTCGACGGTGAGCGAGAAGACCAGCGGCCAGACGTTGGCGAAGCCGAGGCCGCAGCAGGCGATGCCGGCGAGCGCCAGCGGCCGCGAGCCGAGCAGCAGGAGCCCTAGCCCGGCGAGGCCCAGCAGCGCCGAGACCAGGAAGAAGCGCCGGGCGCCCATGAAGCTCAGCACTCCCGAGCCCAGGAGCCGCCCGGCGGCGAGCGCGATGAAGAACAGGCCGGGCCCGAGGCGGGTCGCGGACGAGCCGAGATCCATGCCGAAGCTGCCGGCGAGCAGGCTGGCGAGCCAGGAGTTGAGCCCGACCTCGGCGCCGACGTAGAGGAAGATGCCGAGCACGGCGCGCGCCACCGGCGGCTCCGCGAGCAGGGCGAAGCTGCTGCCGACGCTGGCCGGGACCGCGTCGCCGCGGCTCTCGGCGACGGGCAGGGCCGCCACCAGGAGGAGAGTGACCAGGGTCACCGCCGCGAAGACCGGAAAGACGTGGTACCAAGCGAAGCCCAGGGCGATCACCTGTGCCGTCAAGTAGGGTCCGGAGATCGAGCCCAGGCTCTTGATGAACTGGGCGAAGGTGAGGTTGCGGGCGTAGCGCCCGGGGGCGCTGACGTCGCGCATGATCGGATTGCCGGCCACCTGCAGCGCCGCCATGCCGACCCCGATCAGGAAGATGGCGCCGAGCAGCAGCCCGTAGCGCGCCACCGACAGGCTGGGGATCGCCTGGCCGGCGAGCACGACGGCGAGCGACAGCACCATCAGGAGCTTCTTGCCCCGGCGATCGGCCAGCACCCCCGCCGGCACCGAGAACAGCGCGAAGGCGATGAAGCCGCAGAACGGCAGCAGCCCCGCCTGTGCGCCCGTCAGGTGGAACTCCTTCTCCGCGAACCCCACCAGCGTCCCGACGGCGTCCACGAAGCCCATGACGAAGAAGCCGAGGAAGATGGGGAGCGTCCGGAATCTCAAGCGCGCCTCCGCGGAACCGCCCGGCCGTCCTGCCATCCGGCCGCGGCCGCGACCGCGCGCGATCATACCGGATCGTGGGCCGGCAGCCCGTGACTCGGATAGCATGAGCCTCGCGTCCACGCCGGGGCGGCCTCGCGCCCGGCGATGACGCGAGTGATGCGAGTAATGCGAGTGAAGCGAGTGAAGCGAAAGGAGATCTCATGGCAGAGGTCAAGCTGATCGTGATGTACCCGACGCCCGCCGACGTCGAGGCTTTCGAGAAGGTCTACCAGGAAGAGCACGTCCCGATGGCGGTCGAGAAGCTGGCCGGCAAGACGAAGTTCGTAGCCACCAAGGTCATCGCGTCGCCCCAGGGCAAGCCGCCGTTCTACCGCATCGCCGAGGCGCACTTCCCGAACCTGGGCGCCCTGCAAGCGTGCGCCGCGTCGGACGGCGGCAAGGCGACCCTCGCCCACGCCGCGAAGATCTCGAGCGGCGGGC
>DATNKH010000466.1:0-6344 GCA_035603475.1 Thermoanaerobaculia bacterium | reverse complement strand
GTGAGCAGGCACCCACGCGACCAACACTCGGTCCGGCTCAGGGAGCGGACCGGCACTGCCGCCGAGAATCCCTTGACCTCCTGCTCACCTAACCAGGATCGGCTAACTGCGCCGGCGTTCTGCCGCGCAGGCTCCTAGCCGCCTCCGGGCTCGCCGCGTTCGGGGCGCGCGGATGCCGGGGCGGTGGCGCGCAGCCGCTCCTCGAGCAGCTGGGTGGCGTCGAGCGCCGGTAGGCACAGGGCCTCGCGCGCCACGTCGAGCGCCGCCTGCCGCGGCAGCAGGCCGACGAGCTCGCTCGACTCGACGCGCGCGCCGCGGGCTGCCGCCTCCTCGCGGACGCGATCGAGCGCCCGCTTCAGCGAGGTGCGGCGGAAATCGACCAGGTTCATGCTGACCTGGGCGCGGCCGCGGCTGGCGAGATAGAAGCCCAGGGCCCGCACCGCGGGCAGACCCCCTCCCGACTCGCGCACCGCGGCGGCGACCGCGCGGGCGACCGTCACCTCGGCGGTGTCGAGGACGGCGTTGCAGGCGATCAGGTAGAAGCGCGCGCCGATGACCGTGGCGCCGGCGCTGGGATGCAGGCGCGCCGGGCCGTGGTCCGGCTGCCAGAGCGGATCGGCCAGCTTGGCCGCGAACCCCTCGAAGCTGCCGCGGCGGATCGACGCCAGCGACCGCCGCTCCGGGCGCGCCGCCGCCTCCTCGTAGAGGTAGACCGGCAGCCCGAAGCGGCTGCCGACTGCCGCCGCGAGGCGCCGCGCCGCGGCCGCCGCCACCGCCATCGGCGTCTCGCCGAGCGGCACGAAAGGCACCACGTCCACCGCCCCGATCCGGGGATGCACCCCTGCGTGGCGGCGCAGATCGATCTCCGCCAGCGCTGTCTCGTAGAGCGCCAGCAGGCCGGGGATCAGGTCCTCGGACTCGCCTGCCAGCGTCAAGACGGAGCGGTTGTGATCGGGATCGGAAGAGACGTCGAGCAGCTGCACTCCGGGCACCGAGACCGCCGCCGCCAGCCGCGCGACGACGTCCGGGCGGCGCCCTTCGCTCACGTTGGGGACGCATTCGAGCGCGGGCACGGAGGCCAAGATACACCAGCGGGAGCAGCTCGCCCCCCTACCCAGGAGAGCCTCGTCCTGCTAGCATACGCGCGGTCCCGAGCCACGCTCACAAGCTGTGCCGCGAACATGACTTATCCCGGTAATCAGTCGCTGGCGTCCGACGTTCAACAGCGCATCCGCAGCACTTTCGAGCATACTCTCGGCCTGGCCGAGAAGGGCAGCCGCCAGGAGGCCCTGCTCGGCTGCGATTTCGTCCTGCGCATGGATCCGCTCTTCGAGCCGGCGCGCCGGCTGCAAGAGCGCCTGGAGGGCACGAGCGGCCCGCTGGCCGTCGAGGACCTGCGGCGCGGGCAATCGCCGACGTCGTCGAGCTCGCCGATGTCGTCGACGGCGCCGGCGGCACCGACGTCGCCGGCCGCGCGGCCGGGCGGACCCGCGGCGGCGGCCGACCCGCCGGCAGCGCCGGACACGCTGTGGACCGACCTCGACGGCCTGGCGAGCGAGCTGCCGGATCTGCCCGACCCGCATGCGTCCCCCGGACCCGCTGCGCTGCGCGCCGAGTTCGAGTCGCTGCTCTCGGAGCGCCGGTTCCAGGAGCTGCAGCTGCGCGCCCAGCAGGAAGCCCCGGCGGTCAACGCCGACCTGGAGCTGCAGCACCTAGAGAGGCTGGCCCAGGAGCGGCTCGAAGCGGGCCCCTATGTCAGCAAGTTCCTGCTGTCCGCACGCGACGCGATGCGCGCCGGCAACACCGCCGAAGGCAATCGGCTGCTCGACAAGGCGCGGGCGCTCGACCCCACCCACCCCGGCATCGCCGAGCTGTCGTCGCCGGGCCGCCAGGAGTCGGGCGCGGCCACCGCTGCCACCGCTGCCGGCGCATCCGCCGGACGCGGGTCCGTGGCCGCCGGAGCGGCCGGATCGCCGGCCGCGACGTCCTTCGCGGCGGCAGCGCTGGCGCCGGGGGCCGCGGGCCCATCGCTGGCTCCGCCTCCACCCGGGGCTCTCGGGCCGCAGCCGGCCGGGTTGTCGATGCCGCAGTCGTGGTCATCGCCCGCAGCTCCGGCAGCGGCGTCATCGCCGGCCGGCGCCGACAACGAGAGCGAACGCCGGATCCAGCAGCTGCTCGACGAGGGTCAGGCCGCTCTCGACGGCGGCGACCCGCAAGCGGCGATCGACGCCTGGTCGCGGATCTTCCTGATCGACATCGACCACCAGGAAGCGGCGCATCGCATCGACGGGGCGCGCCGCATCAAGGCCGAGCGCGACCGCCAGGTCGAGGAGACCTTCCACGACGGCCTGTCCCGCCTGGAAGCCAGCGACGCGGACGGCGCGCGACGCGCCTTCCAGCGAGTGCTCGCGCTGCAGCCCGGCCACCTGCAGGCGCGCGAGTACCTGCAGCAGCTCGACGAAGGCAACGTGCCGGCGGTCGCCGGGGCCGGGCGGTCCGCCGCGGCGCGGCCCCATCCGTTGCTGACCGGGCTGGGATCGTTGGCTGCGACGAGCCCACTGGATCGAGGCGCCGTCGTGGAAGACCACGCCGCGGCCGGCCCGAGCGGTGCGCGCGCTCCGAGCGGTCCCCAACCGACATTGCCTGCCGGCCTGGCGCATGGCGCCGGCACCGCCGACCTGGCCGCCGACCAGGACCTCCAGGAGGAGATCCTGGTACCGCCCGACGTGAGCCAGGCCGCGCGCCCGCCGGAGGTGCACCGGGAAGTGCGCTCGGCCAGCGTGGCGCACCCGGGACGGGCGCGGCGGCTGTTCCTGGTGGTCGGCAGCGCCGTCCTCTTGCTGGTCGGGGCGGTGGGTTGGTTCCTCTACCAGAACCGCGAGCAGTGGTTCCCGAACTCCCGCACCCAGGAGCCGGCGCCGGCCCCCGCTCCCAACCCGATCCCGCGAGCCACCAAGCTGCACGACATGGGCAGGGTGGCCCTCGCGCTGGCACAGTTGAGCCGGGTGCCGCCCGGTCACCCCTACTACAAGGAGGCGCAGGCGCGGATTGCCGCGTGGCAGGCCGAGCAGGCCCAGGGAGCGCCGCCGGCCGGGGGAGCCGCGGGCTCGGCACCGGGCTCCGCGCCGGGGGCGCCGGGAGCCGCTCCCCTCGCCGGCGCCGGCGGCACCCCCGGAACTGCCACCGGCGGCGCCATGGGAACGAATGTGGAGCACCGCCAGGAGCTGCTCGAGCAGGCCAGGAAGGCCTCCAAGGAGGGCAGCTTCCTCCTCTCGGCCCAGCGCTACGCGGCCGCGGATCGCCTCGGCAAGCTCGACGCGGACGATGCCGCGCAGCTCGCGGCGGCGAAGCAGAAGCTGGTGCCGCTGAAGACCCAGGTCGATCTGTTCGTCGGCCACAACTGGGAGCTCGCCCTGCCAGAGCTCTGGCGGATCCACCAGTCGGAGCCGGAGAACCGGGACGTCACGCGCATGATCGTCGACAGCTATTACGATCTCGGGGTGCGTGACCTGCAGCACAACGACGCCGGCAAGGCGGCGCAGAACTTCGCCGAAGCCAAGAACCTGGCGCCCGACGATCCCGACGTCAAGCGCCAGCTGGTCTTCGCCCAGACCTACCTGACGCGCGGACCTGACCTGCTCTACAAGATCTACGTCAGGTATCTGCCGTTCCGCTGATGCGACGTCCGGACAACGAGCCATTGCTCTTCGACCTGCCGCTCGACCGGCCGGCTCGGGACGGCGACGCCGAGCCGGTGCTCGATCGTCAGCCGCCGCGAGCGCCCCGTGCTCAGCAGCCCGCGAAGCCCCAGCAAACTTCCCCGGCGCGCTCCCGCGCTCCGCAGGCCACCGGAGGAGCGGCCGGGGAACCCCGGAAGACAGCGCCGGCCGGAGCGGCAGCGGCGGCGGGCAAGGCGGCGACGGCAGGGACCTCGCCGCCGGCGCCAAGGCTGCCGTTGGCCACGGCGGCGGCGATCTCGCCTCGCCTCGCCTCCCCGGCGCCCTCGGCTCCGAGCATCACCCCGGAGCAGGCCGGGCGGGCCGAGCGGGAGGCCTGGACCGACCGCGCCGCCGGCGCCGACCGCAGCGCCGGCAGCGCCGGCGGCGCCGCGGACGCCGCGGACGCCGGCGGGGCGCCGATTCCGAGCGACCGGGTCGGCATCGGCCGCCGGGCGGCCGCCGGCGCCGCCGACCTGCTGGTGCATGTCGCCGTGGCGGTCCTGGCGCTGGCCGGGTGCCGCACCCTCGGCGTCATGCCGGCGGTTGCCGACTGGCCGGCGTTCGGGGTCTTCCTGCTGTCGTTCTCCTTCCTGTACACCGTCGTGCCGCTGGCCTTCTGGGGCCACACCCTCGGCATGACCTGGGCGGGCCTGACCGCGGAGAGCACCGGCGGCGAGCCGCTCAGCTTCGACCAGACCGCCCGCCGCTGGCTGGGCGCACTCCTGACCCTGGCGACCGCGGGCCTGCCGCTGCTCCTCGCCCTCAGCGGCCGCTCCCTCGCCGACCGCCTCAGCGGCTCCCGCACTCTGGCCAGTTAGCTTAGGAATCTGGTTTCTGCGGGACCGGCGTCGGCCTGGCGGCCCGCGGCGCCCGCGGTCGCGCTGAGCTCGGCCGGGCCGCGCCCCCGGCCGGGCGCGCCGTGACGGGGCAGGCGCCACCGAAGGGACCCGCCGGCACCGTGAAGGCGGGGGCCACGCGCGGCGATTGACCGAAGTCGAGGACGTCGGCGAGATTGTTCGCGGTGGCGTCGCGGACGCTCAACGGCGCGAGTGCCCATCGCCACTCGATCAGCCGCAGGATCGAGGTGTGATCGAAGGTCTCGTGCGAGACGAAGCCTTCCCGGGCGAAGGGCGAGATGACCAGCAGGGGCACGCGGAAGCCGAGGCGCCCGTCCACGTCACCGGCGATGGCGGTCGCGGCGGGAATCGGGGCCGTGGGCGGCGGCACGTGGTCGAAGAAGCCGCCCCACTCGTCGAAATTGATCACCAGCACCGTCGTCCCCCAGTTGGGGCTGGTGCGCAGGGCGTCGTAGACCTGGTTGAGGAAAGCCTCGCCGTTGCGGACGTCGGCATGCGGGTGATCGTCGCCGGAGGTGCCCGACCCCTCGTCCTCGAAACGCGGATCGACGAAGGCCACCGCGGGCAGGGTGCCGGCCGCGGCGGCGGCCAGGAACTGGGAGAACGGCTGGCTGATCGCGGCGTACTTGCTTCCCCAGAGGGCCAGGAAGGGCACGTCGCTGTAGTAGTAGGTGCCGGTGAGGCCGGCCTGGGCCAGGCGGTCCCAGATCGTCGGCAGAGTCGAGGTCGCCGTCGTGTTCACCAGCCGGTCGGTCGCCGCGGCGTGCTGCATCAGGCGGTTGGGATAGGTCTCGGCCATGATGCCCGCGAAGTAACGGTCACCCACCGTCCAGGCCGGCGCGGCATTCCCCAGGAAAGCCAGGTCGGCCTGCGTGTAGTAGCCCACCGCGAACGCATCGTTCGCCTGTGCGGGGTTGGCGGAGGTGCTGTTCGAACCGTTGTGCTGCCAGCCGTCGCAAGCGCCGCCGTCGTACTGCACCCGGCCGTCGGTATAGGAGTGCCCGGGGTCGAGGAAGGCGCACCCCTGGAAGTCCGGGGCCAGCTCGTGCGTCGCGTGTGCCATGCCCGCGTTGTCATAGAACGACAGCCCAGCCTGCACGCCGTCGGCGCCCGGCAGCCAGCCCAGGAAGTGATCGAAGGAGCGGTTCTCCATCATCACCAGCACGACGTGATCGATCCCCGAGGCTGACGGCGGCGGCAGCGGCGGCGCGCCAGGCTGAAAATAGCCGTTGACGTCGAGGATGAACTGGGTCTGCCCGGACGCCATGTTGGTCTTCACGGAGATGCTGCCCGAGGGAGAGCCCAGCAGCGACAGCAGCGCGTTGTTGGCCAGGACCGAGCCGGCGCGGAAGTCGAGGGTCGAGGTGCCGGGCGTCGGCGTCCCGGTCGGATAGATCTGCAGGAAGCCCTGGACGCTCGGCGACACGACGGTCAGGTTGGCGGCGACGGCCGCGGCGTCGGCAGGCACCCCGCAGCGCTCGACGAGCGAGAAATCGCGCACCGCCCCACCGCCGGCCAGGGCCGGGGCGCCGTCGGGCCCGGCCGCACCGCGGGTGTCGACGATCCGGCACGGCTCGACGGTGAAGAAGTTGGACGCGCCGTTCGCCGGCGGCGACACGACGATCGCGGCGTCTCCCGTGATCGTCGTGTCGACGGTATCGGCCGCGGCGATCGTCTGGCCGCCGGTGGTGCGCAGCGCCGCGCCGCTGAACGAGTGGACGCCGTTGTCGCCGCCGTTGCCGGTGAAGCTGTAGTCCGCGGGCAGGAC
>DATNKH010000465.1:0-2938 GCA_035603475.1 Thermoanaerobaculia bacterium | reverse complement strand
GAGGGTCTACGTTTCGTCAGAGCAGCGGCCGAGGACTGCGGACCCTCGCCCAAACGAGGCGGGAGGGGAGATTCGCCCACCCGCGGCCCTCCGGCTGTGGAACTCCGGGCGGCCCGCTCGACATTGGCTTCGGTTCCCTAGTTCGGTTATTATGGTATCCTGTTTCGATAATTTCTTTCCGCATCAAGACACATGCCCGCAAGCGAGCGAGAAGCTAGAGGGCGTAACGTTACCCAGGAGGCGAGATCCCTGATGTTGACCCGAACTCAGCGCAAGAAGGTGAGGAGAGAGAAGCCCGCACCCATGCCCGGGCCCATCGCCAGGCGGAACATCTGGTTTCGCTCGGACGAAGTGGCGGCCCTCCAGGCACGCGCGGTAAGAGAGAATCGGTCGGAGACAGCGGTCGTCCGCGAGGCGGTCAGGCAACTCCTCGGGCTCGAAGAGCCCGCCGCTCGAGGCTAGAAGGCCAGGAGCCGGAGCGACTCGACCGGACCGCGACGCGACGCGGCGGCACGAAGATCTTCACAGTCTTGTTGATAAGATCATCGTGGTATCTCTGAACTGGTCCGATCTCGCCTGCGGCCTGTCCTGGGTCGCCAGGAGAAAGGAAAGTGCGATGTCTGACTCGGCTCGGACGCATCGGCTTGCCCTCGGGTCCCTCGCTTCTCCCTCTCGATCTTGCCTCCTGGTCTGCGGCATCGGCCTGGTGGCGCTGGCCTCGCTTCCGGGCGCGCTGGCCGGTCAGAATGGAACCGCTTTCGATCCGGGTTGTCCCTTGCCCTTCGCCGACATCGCGGTCAAGCATCCGATCGACTCGGATTGCGGCGTCCAGGGCAAGACCGGGGCCAGCCCCGAGAACGCCGCCCAGAACCTGGCGAAGAACAACTTCTGTGCCACCGGCAATCCTGCCCGGGTGACGGCGGTGAGCTTCAAGAAGCTGCAGGCGGCGGTGGTCAAGGCCCACATCCCGTTCGGCGGCGGCACGACGCTGCCGCCGGACCGCTCCAAGCTGCACGACATCTACAAGACCAGCGACGGCAACACGATCGGCGAGGGGAGCGTGGTGCGCCTGGTCGCGTTCGTCGAGGATGCCCACCCCTCCGACGTGACCAGCGGCGAGAGCGTCAACTGCGGCGAGACGGGCGAGGAGCAGAACGACATCCACATCCCCACCGTTCAGACCCCCGGCGCCGACGAGTGCACGAGCGTGACCGCGGAGATGACCCCACACGGCAGGCCCGCCGGCTGGAACTCCGACGCCCTCAACAAGCTCGGAGTGCCGGTGCGCATCACCGGCCAGCTCTTCTTCGACGGCAGCCATCGCCCCTGCAAGAACGGCAGCGGGAGCCCGAAGCGCGTCTCGCTGTGGGAGATCCACCCGGTCTACGCGGTCGACGTCTGCAGCGGCAGCACGATCGCGGACTGTTCGTTCGACGACGACTCGAAGTGGCATCCGCTCGCGACGAAGCCCGCGGCTCCGCCGCCCGGGAAGTAAGCTCGACGCGGCTACCCGCGCGCACTCTTCTCCGATCACCTTCCGGTCGGCTCAGCTCCGGGCGGCCGTGGCGGCCGCGGTCACCAGCGAAGCCAGGCTTGCCGGCGCCGGCTCGGCGGCCAGCGTCTCCAGGGCCAGCAGGACGAGGACGATCCAGAGCAGGTCGGCCACCAGCAGGTGGGTGAGCTGCAGCCAGACGGGTGCCAGCAGCGCGATGTTCAGCAGCCCCAGCGTCCATTGGCCGATCACCAGCAGGCGCAGGCGGTTGGCATGGCGGCGCGTGGCGGCGCCGGCCGCACCGGAGGCGACGACCTGGTTGCAGAGGTAGAGCAGGTAGGCGCCGAGGGCGATGGCCAGCAGCGGATGGACGGTGCGCAGGCGCAGCAGCAGGTGCGAGGCCGGGGACAGGTCCTGTGCCAGCCCCTGCCCGAGCGAGGTCGCCGGGAAGAGCGTGTCGCCGAGCGCCGCGACCGCGCCGGTCGCCGCGATCGCCATGGTCGCGGCGAGCGCGAGCGCGAACGACCAGGCCGGCCGCGGGCGGCGCTCGGGTTCGCCGCGGCCAACCCCCCGATTGAGCGCCACCGCCCCGCCTGCCGCGAGGCCCGCGGCGCCGCCAGCGGCCGCGGCGGTCCGGAACGCCCCGGCGGCGTAGGCTGCCAGCGTCAACGAGGCGAGCAGCAGCAGGGTGTTGAGCAGGTGGGTGCTGATCGCCAGCGCGCGAGCCAGCGACTCGTCGTGGGCGACCAGCTTGAACAGCACCAGGCCGGCGCCCACCGCCGCCTCGGATAACGTGAAGACCAGCGACAGCACCGCGCCGCGCCGCAGCGGATGCCCCTTCGGCGCCGCGCGGAACGCCCAGGCCGCCAGGACGGCCACCAGCACCAGCACCAGGCCGCTGCTCACCCGGTGCGAGTACTCCACGAGCGTCGCCGTCGAAGGCCGCAGCGGCACCACCTCGCCGTTGCAAGACGGCCAGTGGCTGCCGCAGCCGGCCCCCGAGCCGCTGGCCCGCACGTAGGCCCCCCAGACGATGACCGCCAGGTTGTAGGCCAGCACGAACCGGCAGTAGCGGGCGATCCCGGTCACCGGCCGATGATACCCAATTGACCGCCAGCTCGAGATGGCCAAAGGACGCGAAGTCAGGCGGACCGGGTCGGAGCCTACTTGAACCCCCTAACGCGCCGGATCAGGGCGTTGGTCGAGCTGTCGTGGCGCAGCGCGGGCTCCTCGGCGCTCTCGATCTCGGGGATGATCCGCTGGGCGAGGACCTTGCCGAGCTCGACGCCCCACTGGTCGAAGGAGTCAATGCCCCAGATCGTGCCCTGGGTGAAGACGCTGTGCTCGTAGAGGGCGACGAGCGATCCGAGCAGCCGGGGCGTGATCACGTCGCACAGGACGACGTTGGAGGGCCGGTTGCCCTCCATCACCCGGTGGGGCACGACC
>DATNKH010000464.1:0-23199 GCA_035603475.1 Thermoanaerobaculia bacterium | reverse complement strand
CCAGCGACCACGCCAAGCTGCGCGCGATCCTGGAAGTCACCCGCCCGGGCCTGGTATACGCCGGGGACGGCGCCCGCTACGCGCCGGCGTTCGCGGCGGCTCGCGCGGCGCTGCCCGGCGGCGTCGAGCTGGTGGTCAGCGCCCGGCCGCCCGCCGGCCTCGCGGCGAGCGCCTTCGGCGAGCTGCTCGAGCGCCCGCCCGATGCGGTCATCGCCACCGTCGCCGCGCGCTTCGGCGCGGTCGGCCCTGACACGCTGGCCAAGATCCTCTTCACCTCGGGCTCGACCGGCACGCCGAAAGGCGTGGTCAACACGCAACGCATGCTCTGCTCGAACCAGCAGGCGATGGCACAGGTGTGGCCCTTCCTCGAGGACCGGCCGCCGGTGATCGTGGACTGGCTGCCGTGGAGCC
This sequence comes from Thermoanaerobaculia bacterium, assembly GCA_035603475.1. Taxonomy (GTDB): domain Bacteria; phylum Acidobacteriota; class Thermoanaerobaculia; order Multivoradales; family UBA5704; genus JASLEW01. The sequence continues at coordinate 22,788 of DATNKH010000464.1, read as the reverse complement.
ATACCTTCGGCGGCAATCACAACTTCAACCTGGTGCTGCGCAACGGCGGCACGCTCTACGTCGACGCCGGCAAGCCGGCTCCCGGCGCCATCGAGATCACCGCCGCCAATCTGCGCGAGGTGCCTTCGACGATCCATTTCGACGTGCCGCGCGGCTACGACATGCTCCTCCCCAGGCTCGAGAGCGACGCTGCCCTGCGCGCCACTTTCTTCCGCGATCTCGACCTGCTCTTCTACGCCGCGGCGTCGCTGCCGCAGCACCTCTGGGAGGCGCTCGAGCGGCTGTCGATCGCGGCGACCGGCAGCCGGGTCACGATGCTGTCGGCGTGGGGCTCGACGGAGACCGCGCCCACCGCCACCCAGGTCCACTTCGCGATCGAGCGGGCCGGCGTCATCGGCCTGCCGACCCCGGGCACGGAGATCAAGCTGGCGCCGGCCGGCGGGAAGCTCGAGCTGCGCGTCCGCGGCCCGAACGTGACCCCCGGCTACTGGCGCCGCCCGGAGCGATCAGCAATTAGTGCCGCGACAGGCGACGAGCGGAGCCGCGGCCGTGCGACGGGCAACGACTGGAGCCGTGGCCTTCCCGGCGAGGTCTTCGACGAGCAGGGGTTCTACAGGACCGGCGACGCCGGCAAGCTCGCCGATCCGCGGGACCCTTCGCGGGGGCTGCTCTTCGATGGCCGGCTGGCCGAGGACTTCAAGCTCACCTCGGGGACCTGGGTCCACGTCGGCGAGCTGCGCACCGCGGCGACCACCGCCGCCACGCCGGTGGCCCAGGACGTGGTGGTGACCGGTCACGACCGGCCGGCGGTCTGCCTCCTCGTCTTCCCCCACCCGGCCGGTTGCCGCTCGCTCTGCCCCGACGCGCCTCCGGACGCGCCGCTCGGCGAGCTGATCCGCAGGCCCGAGGTGCGGCGGCGCGTGCGCGACGGGTTGGCCGCCCACAACGCCGAGAACCCCACGAGCAGCCGGCGTATCAGCCGGGCGCTGCTGCTGGACGAGCCGCCGTCGATCGACGCCGGCGAGATCACCGACAAAGGCTACGTCAACCAGCGCGCGGTGCTGACCCGCCGGGCCGACCTCGTCGAGCGGCTGCACGCTGGCGACGGCGATACGGACCCGGAGGTCATCCGCCTCGACGAGTCGGAGCCGTGAGGAAGATCGGCACGTCGATGAGAACGAAGCTCAGCTCGCTTGCCGCCTGGTCGCTCCTTGCCGCCACGGCCGGGACGCTCGGCGGGACCGAACGCGCCGCCCTGCTCGACCCGACCCACCCGCTCTGGAGGCGGCGGGCTCCGGAAGTCTTCCGCGCCCGCTGCGAGACCAGCCGGGGACCCTTCGAGGTCGAGGTGCGGCGGGAGTGGGCCCCCCATGGCGCGGACCGCTTTTTCGCCCTGGCAGCGGCCGGCTTCTTCGACGACTCGCGCTTCTTCCGCGTCGTCGCCGGCTTCGTCGCGCAGTTCGGGGTCGCCGGCGACCCGGCCGTCACGGCGATCTGGCGGGACCGCACGATCCCGGATGATCCCGTACGGCTGAGCAACGTCCGCGGTACGATCGCCTACGCCATGACCGGCCCCGGCACCCGCTCGACCCAGCTCTACGTGAACCTGGCCGACAACACGCGCCTGGACGGCCAGGGATTCGCCCCCATCGGCCGCGTCGCCAGCGGCATGGACGCCGTCGACCGGCTCCACGCGGGCTACGGCGAGCAGGCGGGCGGCGGCATGCGCGGCGGGCGGCAGGGCAAGCTCCTGGCAGGCGGCAACGCCTGGCTCGACGCGGAGTTCCCCAAGCTCGACCGCCTGCTGCGGGTGCGCATCCTCGAGGAGCCGCCATGAACGACACTTCGGCATCGTCTCGCCCGCGGCGCCTGCGCCGCGCCTGCATCCTCGCCGGGTGCCTCTGGATGGCCCTCCTCGTGTCGCCGCCGGGCCTTGCAGCAGCGGCCGCCGCGCCGGCCGCGGGTCCCGCGCCACCGCCCATGGTGCCGGCCGAGGCGGACTGCACCCTCCACGACTTCAAGTTCGGCGACGGCGAGGTGTTGCCGGAGCTGCGCCTGCACTACATCACCCTCGGCTCCCCCGACCGGGACGCGGCCGGCGTGGTGCGCAACGCCGTCCTCATCCTCCACGGCACCACCGGCAGCGGCCGCGCCTTCCTCGCGCCGACGTTCGCGGGCGAGCTCTTCGGCCGCGGACAGCTGCTCGACGCGGCGACGCACTACATCATCCTTCCCGACGGCATCGGCACCGGCAAGTCCAGCCGCCCGAGCGAAGGGCTGCACATGCGCTTCCCGAAGTACACCTACGACGACATGGTGCGCGCCCAGTACCGCCTGGTCACCGAGTGCCTGGGCGTCCATCACCTCCGGCTGGTGATGGGCACTTCGATGGGCGCCATGCACACCTGGGTCTGGGGCACCACGTACCCCGACTTCATGGACGCCCTGCTGCCGCTGGCCAGCCTGCCGGTCGAGATCGCCGGACGCAACCGCATGCTGCGCAAGATGATCGTCGACTCGATCGAGAGCGACCCCGAGTGGCGGCAGGGCGAGTACACGGCCCAGCCTCGCGGCCTGATCTCGGCGATCCATGTCCTGGTGTTCATGGTGTCGAGCCCCCTGCAATGGCAGAAGGAGGCCCCGACCCGCCCGCAGGCCGAGGCGCTGCTCGCGACCCTGATCAAGCGCTACTCCTCGACGCTCGACGCCAACGACGTCATCTATCAGTTCGAGGCGTCGCGCGACTATAACCCGCTGCCGCTCCTGGGCAAGATCCGCGCCCCGCTCTTCGCCATCAACTCCGCCGACGACCAGATCAATCCGCCGGAGCTCGGCATCCTCGACGAGGCGATCCACCGCGTCCCGCACGGCCGCTACATCCTGCTGCCGATCACCTCGCAGACCCGCGGCCACGGCACCCACTCGCTGCCGGCCATCTGGGGAAAGTACCTGGGGGAGCTCCTCGCCGCCTCGCAGCGGTCGCCCGACGGTCCATGAGTCCCTGAGCCCCGGCGCGGTTGACGACCCTCGAGATCGACTGTAGATTCCAGCACCGCGAGCGGACATGGACAACCTTCCACAGCCGGCGCCGCCGTCGGTGGCGGCGGACCTGCGACAGGCCCGCCTGCTGGCCCGGCGGCTGATGCGCTTGCAGCGCCAGCATCCGCTCTTCATCCACCGCCAGAACCGCGCCAACGTCCTCCTGGTGATCGAGTGGGCGGCGCTCATCGCCGGCACCTTGCTGCTGGTCTACGGGCCGCTGCCCTGGACGTGGAAGGCGGTCCTCCTGGTGCCCTGGGCCATCTACTCGAGCCTGGCGCTGGACGTGGCCATCCACTACTTCAATCACTGGCCGCCGTTCTCCCGCCCCTGGGCCAACGCCGCCGTGCGGGCCCTCGGCATCCTGGTGCTCACCAGCCCGCTCGAGGTGCGCTATCACCACTGGGAGCACCATCGCTACAACGACCCCGACGACGATCCGCAGCTAACCCTGGCCCGCTTCCAGAAGGCCCCCGGCCTGCGTGGCTGGCTCGCGCTCGGCCGCTACCTGGCGGCAGAGGTCGCACGCTCGGCCTGGGGCTATCTACCGCTCTCGCCGCTCCCCCCCTACATCCAGGTCCTGCGCCGCACCAGGCCCGCCGACTACTGGGAGATCGTCGTCACCCGGTGGGCCGTCCCGGCCTGGATCGCCGTCCTCCTGGCGCTGCGCTGGCGGGAGACCCTGTCGCTCTTCCTGCCGGCGACGCTGGTGGTGGCCCTCCTCGCCAGCCTGCTGATGAACCTCACCGATCACGCCCCGAGCGACCTGCGCCATCCCTTCCGGCAGGCCACCTGGTACGAGCCCCGCACCCGCCTGGGACGGCTGTTCTCCTGGGTGAACCATTTCACCGCCGCGACCCACCTCACCCACCACCTCTTCCCGCAGGTCCACTGGCTCCACGTCCGCCGCCTGCAGCGCCGCCTGCGGCCCCTCTACCTCCGCTACGAGGCCCCGCACTCCCTGATCGTCAACTCGATGCTCCTCGGTAATCCCATAGCCCTGCTGCGCGTCCTCCGCGCCCTCCGCTCCGAGCCCGGCCCCGCCGGCCGCTGGCAGCCCGCGCCGGCTCCGCAGGCCCGCTGACTGAAAATCACGGGGTCGACGGTTCGATTCCGCCCCTGGGCACCAATGAAATCAATGACTTAACCAGACCATGGCTTACTTGGTCGCCACTGCGGGTAACAAGCGGGTAACACCAGAACCAGAGAGATCCGCTCTGGACCCCCTTCCCCTCCGCCAATGCAGGATACGAGGCCGCCACGAGGCCCTACAAGCCACGACGAGACGCTCCATCGAGGCGGCGAGAGGACGCGCGAGAGGGCCACGCGCCGCTCCCGGAGCTGGGCTACCAGGCGGGGGCGCGAGCACCTCTTCGCCGAGTTCGCCGCTGGCGCGGACCAGCTGCGCGCCAGCCGTGGCGGCGAGCGCCGCGAGCTCGCCGATCAACTGGTCTCCGAGCGACTCGCGGACCGACGCCGAGCCAGCCCCAGCGCCGTGAGGGCCCGGGCGGCTACGGCTTTCGTATTGCTCGCGGTGTTGCTCGCACAAATGGACGACTGCGATCGCCGCGAACGGCTGGCACTGGCCGGCGTCGGTGAAAGCGGCGCCGCACCTGCAACCGCGCCTTACCAGTCCCTGAGCCACGCCCACAGGCGCGCCCAGAAGCCGAGCAGGCGGTCGCTTCGCCGCACGGCGTAGTGCCGCTCGCGCTCGCCGCGCTCGCGGGAGAGCACCTCGCAGCGCTCGGCTTCGGCGCCCGAGAATTGAGCGGCTCTCTCGGGGGTGGTCATCAGCTCGGTTCCTCAGTGTGCGCACCGGGAACGGTGGGCGCGGGTAGCCCTGGAGGCCCTAGTCCACGTGAAACCACGGCCTATATTACTATATGAGGGGGGGTTCCCATGGGAACGGCGCCTCACTCGTGGACCGGCTACCGGGCTGCGCCCGATCGACAACGCGGAAAAGAGGGAAGTCAACATGAAACCCGAGCACTCGAGGCTCTTGGCGAGCGTAGGATTCGCCGCCCTTCTTTCATGGGCGCAAACCGCCCCAGCACTGGCGGCGGCGGTCGCGCCATCACTGGGTACGGCTTCGACCTACACGGTCCTGGGTACAAACTCCATCCCGACTTCGGGGACGGTAACCTGCACCACTTCCACCATCAACGGAAACGTGGGCTCCACCTTCACCTCGATCACCAACACCGGGTGCACGATTACGGGGGCGATCAACGCGCCGGTCGCCGGTTCGGTTGTAACTGACTTCAACAACGCGTACAGCGCGCTCGATACCCTGAACCCGACATGCGACGGCGTCGTGCCGATCACCAGCACCACGCTCCCGCCCGGTGTCTACTGCTCCCCTGCAGGGACCACGATAGGCGCCGGTGTCATTCTTACGCTCACCGGGAACGCGAGCGATGTCTGGGTTTTCAAGATCGGGACCGGCGGGTTGGGCGCCCTCACGGGCAACAGCTTCCAGGTGGTCATGGGCGGCACCGCGCTGCCGTGCAACGTGTATTGGCGGACCGCCCAGGCCGCGACGATGACGGATTCGAACTTCATAGGAACCATCCTCGCGGGTAGCAGCATCTCTTTGACCAGAGGAAACTACGTCGGGCGAGCCTTGGCGACGACCGACGTGACCGTGACTGACGAAGCTCCTATGACCTTCGCGGGGTGCAGCGCGCCGCTGATCCCCACGCTCTCCGGGTGGGGGATGACCATGCTCGTGGCCCTCCTGGCCCTGTTGGGCTTCGCAGCGATCCGCAGGCTGGCGACGTAGCTAGCAAAGGAGCCCGCAATGAACGGACCAGCCACACGCAGAACGTTGCTGATCACCGTCTTCGGCCTGCTGGCCGCTGCGGCGATCACGATCGTTCTTCATGCACAGCAGGGAGGGGTTGCCTCAAGTTACGGCCCAACGAATCAGAGCCAGACCTTCGAGCAGATCAAGGCGGCACGCCTGGCCGTCAAGGAGGAACGGGCGAAAGAGCACATGGAGCTTCTGAAGCGGCGCTATGACCTTAGAAAGAGAACGACTTCAGAAGCCACCATGTCCGGCGGCAAACCCGTACCCGTGGGACCGACGGCCAGACTCCGTGCGGTGACGTGGGATCAGCTCGATGCGATGACCCCCGCGCAGATCCGGGAGCAGGGGCTCTTCCCGTACCCGCCCCTACCCTTTCCGGACCACGCCGAAGGGGGCATGCTCTTTCCTGAAATGACGCTGAAGCTGCTGCCGAGGCTTACCCGCTTCGACGTGGACTTCGATCTGCCCGAGCCAGTCCTTCCCGATCCGGTCCCCGCCATGTATCTCACCGCCCGGCCGGACCTCGGTGACGTGGCCAAGGGGCGCCTCGTCACGATCCAGAACTACTACGAGATCTTCAACGGCATCCTGAACCCCAAGCAGCTCGAAGGACTGCGGCTCCTGCTCACCCAGTTCCCGCAACAGCAGTTCAACGCCACCGAGGACCGGCGAACGGACCGGGCGGACGGCATGCTGGGCGTGACGTGCTTCGACTGTCACGTCAACGGGCACACCAACAAGGCCACGCACCTCGTGGGAGACATCCGGCCACAGGCGTTCCGCCACCGCATCACCACACCCTCCCTGCGGGGCGTGAACATCCAGCGGCTCTTCGGCTCGCAGCGCGCGCTCAAGACCGTCGAGGACTTCACGGAATTCGAGCAGCGCGGCGCTTACTTCGACGGTGACATGGCGATGGCCGCCAAGAAGGGCGTCAACATCCTGGAACGCGCCAGCCAGGTGCATTTCATGGCCGAATTCATGGCGATCCTCGACTTTCCGCCCGCGCCCAAGCTCGACATCTACGGCAAACTGGACACCACGAGGGCCACCCCGGCGGAGCTGAGGGGCGAGGCGCTTTTCAATGGCAAGGCCCAGTGCGCCGGCTGCCACCCGGCTCCCTACTACACCGACAATTCCATGCACAACCTCCAAGCCGAGCGGTTCTACAAGCAAGAGCTCGTCAACGGGATGATGATGGCCCACGACGGACCCATCAAGACCTTCCCGCTCCGCGGGATCAAAGACTCCCCACCCTACCTGCACGACGGGCGCTGCCTGACGCTGGAGGACGCGGTGGAGTACTTCAACCTGGTACAGCATCTCCACCTGACCGGTCAGGAGAAGACGGATCTGGTTGCCTTCCTGCGTGCACTGTGAGATCTGAGAAGCTCTGACGCTAAAAGGGGTCACGACACGAAACGGTGGCCTGCGCCGCACCGGCCGCGACCCCTCCCGATCTCAACGCGACGTCCGCGAGGCGATGCGCACCGGCGTGCAGCCGCTCGGCCGACCGACGCCCGCGACGCCTCGCCTACCGCGCTACGCCGCCCCGTGGTCAGCCGCCGTGGCCGCCGGTAGCCTCAGATTGTGCAGACCTTGCGAAAGTAACGTCTCACCCTTGGCAAGATCTGCAAATATTCAATCGATACATGTTCAACTCAGCGGGCCGCGCTGGCCGTGCGCGGCGATTGGGGCTCGCCGCCCTCTCCCTGGCTTCTACGCACCCTGGCCGGGCTTCGGTGCCGGCCACACTCATCTTGACCGTGAAGTAGTCGATGAACCCGAGCACGGCGGCGAGGAGAGCGCCGACGATCCCCACCACGAGCGCGTAGCTGGCGGTTGCGCCCAGAGCCGTCCTTCCAGCGATCACCAGCAGATCGGCGATCAGGGTCAGCGTGAACGCGCCGATGGGAATGGCGACGACGGCGGGGTGTAAAGGATGGCCTGCCAGAGCTGCTCGTCTACGCATGATGACCTCCCCTCGCGCACAGTGAGGACTGAGCGCGAATCAGCGCCATCGGGAGCGACAGATTCGACCGGGGCTTCGCGTCCCCTGTCGACCCGAGAAGCAAGCACGATGCCGCCGGTTCGCTCGGGTCGCGTGCGGCCAGTTCTTCGGGTTGGCGCCGGAGAGGAAGGCGGCGGCGCAGGTGGGGGTCGGCGCGGCGGGATTGATTCTTGCAAATGCCTGACGCCGCATCCGGTTGCCCGGGCGGCGCGCGGCTGCGAGGGGTGGGAGGATGACCATGCGAAGCGATGCTGTGGCGGACGCCCCGCAGTCATGGGGTGGAACCTGGTTGGCTCCGGCGGCAGGGTGCTGGCCTGGCGGCCCGTCGAACCGACAACGGCGGGCCGTCGGCGACGCGCGGGAATCGGCCGGGTCGACGCTGCGGCGGGAATGGCCGAGGTAGGGATGCGGCCGACGGCGGCGGTCGACGTCGGCAGCAATACCGTCCATCTGCTGGTCGGTATCCCGCACCGGCGCCGCGGCGTCGAGCACGTGGAGTCGGCGAGCGCGCTGCTCGAGCTGGGGCGTGAGGTGGAGCGGCATGGGCGGATCCGCGACAAGACCCGGAGCGCGTTGCGGGAGGTCTTGCGTGGTCAGCTGAAGGCCGCCAAGAAGGCGGGCGCCCGCACCGTGCTGATCGCCGCGACCAAGGCGTTGCGGGAGGCGACCAACGGCCGCCAGACGGCGGCCGAGCTGTCCCGAGTCGCCGGGGTGCCGGTGCATGTGCTGTCGCCGCGAGCGGAGGCGCGCCTGACGCTGCTGGGATCGGAAACCGACCTCGATCCGACGGCCCACCAGGTGCTGATCGACAGCGGCGGAGCTTCGACTGAAGTGACCTTGACTGCGGGGCGCCGACCGGTCGCGGGCGCCTCCATTCCGCTGGGCGCGTCGCTCTTGTGCGCCAAGCTCAAGGGCGACCCGCCGGGGCCTCTTGAATGGGCGGGGCTGGCCTTGGAGCTGGGCGACGCCCTGAAGGCCCTGCCATCGGCTCCCCGTCCGGTGAGCGCTTGGGCGGTCGGCGGCACCGCACACCGCATCGAGGAGCTGCACGGCGAGGGACGCGGCGCTGCGATCGGTCTCCCCGACCTCGAGGTGGTGACGCGCCGGCTGCTGCGGCAGACCGCCCGCCACATCGCGCGCGCCACCGGCATCGAGAAGAAGAAGATCACCCTGGTCGCTGCGGGCGCCCTCATTCTCCATTCGATCCTGGGTCACTATGGGCTCGACCGGGTCCACGTCGGGCATCGGGGGCTGCGCGATGGAATGATCGCCGCGTTCCAGGAAATCCAAGGCAACTGGTGGCGCTACACCTGACGTTCCTGGGTGCCCAGCTCCGCCAGCCGCGGCATACGCCCTGGGCTGTTCTTCGCGGTGGCTGCGATCACCGTGACGGCGCCACGCCTCGCCCTCGCCTTCCTTGCCGCCGACGGCGTGCTCGTGCCAGCCTCATGGCGTATCGATCTGCTGGCCGTGTCTTCGGTTGCCACTGCCGTGGTCTTGACCGGCGGCACGGCTTACCTGGCGCACGCAATCGCTGTGGCACGTTCGCGACGGGTCGTGCTTGTCCTGCTCTGGGCCGTCGCCTTGGTCTGCTCGGGCGCTCTCATCGCGCCATCCATCGTCGCGACGCTCAGGATGCAACCGCTCCCGGCCGTGCTCGGCGTCGAGCGCCACTGGAGCTGGTCGATCTGTGCCGTTCTCGCCGTCGATCTGATCGCCTCGGGCGCCATGTTGGCGGACGCTTGGCGCCCGGCTGCTGACCCGCTGGTGCACCCCCTGGGGCGTTCTGGTGCCCACCCCCTGTCCGTCGTTGCCGACCCCCTGCAGGGGGGTGGACAGCCCGACCTTCACCCCAGAGCGGACCTGCTCTCGCACCCTTGCCCTTGGGGCTGTGACCGCCGCTTCACCACGAAGGACGCGGCGAATGGGCACGGTCGGCACTGCCCGGCACTTGCAGCGAAGAAGGCGGCGATCGAGGGAGCGGCCGGCCGGGTGACGACGGAGCAGTAGCTCAGCGTGGCGGGCTCCCGGCGCGAGACCCCAGCAGGGAATGGAGAACTCTCCGCGCCGCGGGTCTCAGGGACGCCGCTACACCGTACGCGCCAGGGGTTTCACTGCGAGTCCGGGCGTAGGTCAGCCTCGCTCATGACGCACAAGTCGAGATCGCGGAGCAGCCCGTCGTCCAGTGCGTAGATCCAGCCGTGCACGGCGAGCGGCTGGCCGCGAGCCCAAGCCCCGCGCACGACCGGGGTTTGGCCGACGTTGACCACCTGTGCGAGCACGTTGAGCTCGCACAGGCGCCGGTGGCGCTCGGTCTCGCTGGTCAGCGCGGTGAGCTCGGCACGGTGCTTCGTCGCCACGTCCTGCACATGGCGAAGCCAGTTGTCGATCAGCCCTAGCTGTTCGTCGCGCAGGGCTGCCAGCACGCCACCGCACCCGTAATGCCCGCAGACGATGATGTGCCTGACGCGCAGCACCTCGACCGCGAACTGGATACTCGAGAGACAGTTTAGGTCAGTGTGAACAACCATGTTTGCGACATTGCGATGGACAAACATCTCGCCCGGCGGCAGGCCTACGATCTGGTTCGCCGGGACACGGCTGTCTGCACAGCCGATCCAGAGAAACTGTGGAGATTGCTGGCTCGATAGGCGCGCGAAGAACGCAGGATCCTGCCGCGTCATCTCGGCAGCCCAAGCCCGGTTGTTCTCGAACAGATCGCTCAGGATACGCATCCTTGCCCCCCTGTGGTGAGCGCCGCGCCCTGGGGAGGGGCTTCTAGCGCTCACCGGAAGGCAAATGGGCGCAGAGGCTTAGCACGGACCGCAGCTGCGCCACGTCAGCTGGGCTCTCGCCCAAGGGAATCGCGGTATCGAGCGTTGCAACCATCTCGTGCATCGCTGCTTCGAACCCTGACAGCTCCGCCGGAACCAATGTCGACTCGACCCCGCGCAGCGAGCCGATGCTCACTTCATAGCCGTACAACTCGGGCAACTCCGGGTCGCTGTCTCGGATCTCGCCCGCATAGTAGGGAACGGGCAATGTCGCGCCCGCGTAGATCCGGCGGTGCCATTCCTGGGCCATCCGAACGGTCGGAGGCTGCCGGAGGATGGCTTGCTCGGCAACCTGTTGGGCCAGCAGATCTCAACCGGTCGAGCGCTCGAGCGAGCCTGTGCCCTTGGTCGGACCCGACCAGCGTCAGCTCTCGCTCGATCGCGGCCTCCGCAAGTTCGGTCGTGGAGACTCCAAGGGCAGCCGCGGTCCGCTCGAGGTTGCGCAGGGTCTCCTGATCGCTGAAGCGAAGCGTGAACACGGCGTCACTCACGAGCTTAGCTTACACCCTCGCCAGCCGCGCAAACCAGAGTGCAGGTACGTCCAACGCCTCCTCGTCCGACCGGCATCAAGAGCCCTGGGCCGACGAGAAGCCCCGAGCATCCCCGCTGTGACCCCGGTCGGCTCCGGCCGGCACCGGGGCGTCCCCGACTGCCCTGTCCCTGCCATGGTCTCGAATGCGCTCCATCCAGCAGGAGCGGACGTCGTCAGGCCGAGGTCCGTCGCGCGTAGGAAACTCATCGACTTCGAGGAGCTCGCCGATGCGATGGACCCGCTGGCTCTCGGTTCTCTGGGTAGGCGGCGTGCTTGGCGATGCCGCGGCTCTTGGCGGCTTGCCGCGGGTGGACGGGGCCAAGGCGCCGGCCGGGGTGCCGCATCCGATCGTGCGCGAGGAACGTAGGGTCACCGTCGACGGCCGGCCGGAAGTCTGGCGGCTCGAGTGGCGGCAGCCGCCGGTGCCCGAGTGCAGCGCGGAGAGTGACGAATGGAGCACGTGCCCCTGCTCGGGCTTTGCCTTCGGCGAGCGCGGAGAGCTCGACCTCGTGCGCCGGCGTGGCGGCAAGGAGATCGAGCGGCTGTCGCTGACGCCGCTGTTCACCGGGGACATGGGGTTCGCGGAGGGCGCGATCCTGCGCCGCGTCGAGCCGCGCGAGTCGGACTATCGCGACGACGAGGACGAGGACCTGCCCAGGCGCGTGCGCCGGCGCCCGCCGGCCCAGATCATGAAGCTCGAGGATTACGATCACGACGGCCGGGCGAGCGAGTTCCTGCTCCAGGTCGACGTCCTGCCCTGCGGCAAGCGGATGGCCGTGGCGGTCGGGGTCTCGCGCTCGAATCCCCACCTGCACGTCTTCCACGCGCGCGACGAGCCCGAGGAGCCCCTGGTCCTGCGCATCGAACAATGGGAGGCTCTGCGCGATGCCTCCGGGCCGATACGGCGGTTGGATTGGAAGTGCGGCGATCATGCCAGCGACACCGAGACCGAGCTCGAGCTGCAGGCTGGCCCTCGGGGCATTGAGGTCTGGGAGCGAGAGTACGAATGCGACGAGGACGGCCATCGCGGGCGGTTGATCCGCGAATAGGACTCTCCCGAGCGAGGGGAACGCCGCCTCCCCTGCGCGCCAAATCGTCGTAGGACTTCAGACAGCCCTGAAGTCATCCTGAAGGCATTCAGGGGCTGCGAGAGGTTCTTTTTGCAACTCTGTTGGCCGCGAGATGCTCCGATGAAGCCAATTGGGAGTATGATGGCGCCAACTCGAGAACCTTCCAGCAGGAGGTGAAGCCATGTGCGGAATCCAGGGGTTCAGGGCCCAGCTGAGCCGTGGGTTGGCCTGGGGACTGATGTTGCCGCTGGCGCTGGCGCCGGCAGCGGCGCCGGCTGCCGCGGGGCCCGCGGCCGCCGCGAACCAGCAGGCCTTCTCGGAGACCACCCAGGTGACGGCGGTCGAGATCCCGGTGCAGGTGGTCCGCAATGGCGAGCCGGTGCGCGGGCTCACCGCGGCCGACTTCGAGATCTGGGAGGGGCGCAAGCAGCAGGCCATCACCGGCTTCGACATGGTCGACCTGGCTGTCCCTGAGAACCAGCGGCTCTCGGCGCCGATCCCCGCCGCCGGCAGGCGCCACTTCCTGCTCATCTTCGACCTCTCGAACTCCCAGCCCAAGTACGTCATGAAGGCTCGCGACGCGGCGAGCCGGTCGCTGCTCCCGAGACTGCTGCCGTCGGACCTGGTGGCGGTGGCAACCTACGGCTTCAAGGCCGGCATGCACCTGGCGCTGGGGTTCACCTCGGATCGCCGGCAGATCGTCAAGGCGATCGACACCCTCGGCTACACCGACCTCGCCGACCGCAGCCAGCAGCCGCACCTGATCGGAGCCGTCGACGCCATCGCCAACGCTTACCAATCCATGCAAACCATGGCTGCCAGCCTCGACACCGTGGTTCCCGGCCAGACCCGCGGGCGGGATGTAGGCAACGCCGCCAGGGGCCAAGCGCAGGCGGCGCTGGCCCTCGCCGAATTGCAGCTCCTCCTCTCCCAGGTCATCGCGCAATCGAAGGCCAACCAGCGAATGGATCAGGCGGAGGTCCGCAACGACGTCACGGCGATGACCCATGCCTTCGCGAACATGGCCCGGATGATGGACGCCGTCTCCGGCCGCAAGCTGGTGGTGCTGTTCTCCGAGGGCTTCGACAGCTCGATCCTCGAGGGCGACCAGCACGTGTCGACCCAGGAGCAGCTCGCCGACCTCAGCATGCTCGGCGGCGGCTGGATGACCGAGTCGGACACGCGCTACGGCAGCACCAGCGAGAATCAGCAGCTCGAGAAGATGATGGAGGTGTTCCGCCGCTCCGGCTGCGTCATCGAGTCGGTCGACATCGGGGGCCTGCGCGGCGACACCGACATGGCCGACCGGGGCGGACAGCCAGGCGAGACGGCGCTGTTCCAGATGGCGCGCGACACCGGCGGCGAGCTCTACCACAACTTCAACGACCTGGGTGACGCCATGTCGCAGCTGGCCAAGAGCACGGCGGTGACCTACGTCCTCACCTTCCAGCCCCAGGGGCCCCTGGCCGCCGGTTCCTACCATGCGATCAAGGTCAAGCTCAAGAACGAGCCACGCGGCACCCGGGTCACCTACAAGCCCGGCTACTACGCGCCGCGGCCGTACAAGCAGCTGCCGGCGGCCGAGAGGCTGCTCGCCGTGGCCGATCAGATGATGAGCACCGGCGCCTCCGGCTCGATCCAGACCGCCGTGCTGGCCGCGCCGTTCCGCACCGCCGCCGAGAAGGCCTACGTGCCGGTGGTGGTCGAGGCGGACGGCGGCACCCTGCTCGCCGGCGGCGACGGCAAGATCATGACCGCCGAGCTCTACGTCAACGCCGTCGACGCGCAGGGCGCGATCCAGGACTCCTTCGATCAGCGCATGCAGCTCGACGTCGAGAAGGCCGGTCCGGCCCTGCGACAGGGCGGCCTGAAGTTCTTCGGGCATCTGGAGCTGCCGCCCGGCGACTTCTCGGTGCGGGTGATGCTGCGCAACGGCGAGACCGGCGCCTACGGCAAGCGGTCCATCTTGGTGACGGTGCCCGCCTTCGGCACCGCGGCGCCGGTGCTGCTGCAGCCTTTCTTTCCCGACGCGGCGGGGCGTTGGACGGTGGTGCGCGAGCGGCCGCGCGGCGCGCAGCAGAACGTCTCCTACCCGTTCGTGGTCGGCCAGCGTGCCTACGTGCCGGCCGCCCTGCCCATCCTGACGCCGGGACAGCAGGCGGCGGTGGCGCTGGTCGGCTACAACCTCGGCGAGGGCGAGCTGGCGGCCCAGGCCAAGGTCCAGAGCGCCGACGGGCGCGATCTCGGCGCCGGCGAGATCAGCGTCGCCGGACGGGTGCCCGGAGACGGCGCCGGCCCCGACGTCTATCGGGCCGTCTTCCGCGCTCCCCAGAGCCTCGCGCCGGGCGAGTACCGCCTGGTGGTCACCATCACCGGCGCCTCAGGCTCGCAGACCGTGACGTCGCGCTTCACCGTCGCCGCCGCGGCGAGAGGCAACGCCGGGACCGGCTCTTAGCCGGCAAGTCGGGCCAGGCCGGCGGCCGCTGCTCCGCTGCCGGCCTGTTCACCGAGCAGCCGGGTAGGCGTGAGCCGCCGGCGCTCCGGTCAGGGCGGCAGCAGCTTGCCGTCGCGCACCCACGCCCGGCCGTCGACGCTCACCGTGGCGTCGGCGAAGAAGTTCCAGCGGACGTAGCTGCCCTTGACCTGGCCGCCGAGCTCGGAGTTGTCGCCCAGCGAGAGACGCACGACGCCCGCGCCGTAGCCGTAGTAGGGCACGAAGGGCGTGTCGGCGGGCACCGCCAGCTCGGGGTTGAAGCCGAGGGCGAACTCGCGGAACGAATGGGCGGCCTCGCCGCCGTAGGTCAGCTCGGCCTCGGCGGCGGCGCGCGTGGCAGGCTCGGCCGGCCCCGGCCCGACGATCACCTCGACCACCTTGCCGTGCGTGAAGCGGAGCTTGACCGCGCCCACCTGGCGGCCGTCCCACACCGCGGGCGGGAAGGCGATGGTCCCCTCGACGGAGTCCTCGAGCGGCGCGACACGCAGGGCACCGCAGGGGATCTCGATCTCGCGGTCGATCAGCACGCGCGCCTGGCGGGCGCGGGCGGCCGACGCATCGCCGTCCTGGAAGTTGACCGGCCGGTCGCCGGCGCGCCAGCGCAGGTCCGTGCCCGCCGGGGTGGTGACGCGGACCTCGCCCGTGCGCAACGCCGCGGCGAAGCGCCGCTGGACCTCGCCGATCGCCTTGCAGTCGGAGTGGAGAACGGCGCGCTGGTAGATCGCGTCGATGGTCGCTTCCGCGGGCAGGAAATGGCCGGGCAGCGCGACGGCGCTCGGCGCTCCCCCGCCCAGCCAGTGGAAGTGGACGGTGCGGCCGTGGCCCTCTCGCAGGACGTCCTGCATGGCGGCGTACTCCGGATGCTCCGGGGTCGCCCCCGGCAGCATGACGGCGGCATCCACGTCACGCAGCCGCTCGCGGAGCGCGGCGCGCGAGGCGGCCACCGCACGGGCCGCGGCGCCCGCGCTCAAGCGCGAAGCGGCCGGCGGCGGCAGCGGCAGCACCGTCCAGCAGCCCATGTCGACGCCGCCGGCGCGCATCACCTCGTAGCGCAGCGGCGCCACCAGCTCGGAGAACAGGTCCGGCCAGGCGACGAGCAGCACCTTCTCGCCCGGCTGCAGCGCCAGCTGCGCTACGATGCGCCGGGCCAGCGCCGGGTAGTCGAGGGCGACGGGCTTCGGGGTGGGAGGCATGGGCTGGGCTGCCATGGCGTCGAGCGCCGAAGGAGGCGACGCCGTTGGCCGGCCCGCGGGCGCCGCCGCGGTCGCGGCCGTGGCGGGCGGGGCCGCGGCCGCCGCAAACGCCCCGGGCACGTCAGGCGCTCCCGGGGCAAGGATCGACGTGACCATCATACTGGCGAGAAGGATCCTGCTGCGCAATGCACGCACCTCCGGGGCTGCTCTCCGCCTGGCCGCCGCGCGCCGGAGGCGGCCGCTGTCATATCTCGACCTGCTCCCTCGCAGTCAATCTTAGAACACCGCGGCCGGCGCGTTGGGCAAGTACGGGCACCAGAGCCGCAGGCTGGCGCCACGGCCCCTTCTTAGGCGCCGCCAAAGAGGGACCGCAATGCCACCTCGGTAGGCTCGTCGCCGAGCGCGCGGACGACGAAGAGAGCTTGCTGGTGCATGGAATCGACCTCGCGCGGATCGGGCTCGGTCGCCAGCGCGGCGGCATAGCGCGCCAGCGCCTGGGCCTGATGCCGCAGGTAGAGATGCGCCTCCCCTTCGGTCGCCAGTCGCCATTTGTCGCTCGGAGGACCTAGGCTGCAGTACGCGAGCACCTCCTCGGCGGTCGTCGCGGCTCCCGGTTCGTCCTCGCGCAGGGTAAGGGTGAGGAACGCTACATTGATCCCGTTGTAAAACGCCTGCTGAGGTCGCTTTTCGCTCTTCGCCCGCTCGAAGGCCGCGAGATAGAGCGTATACGCGCTTTCGCCGTCGCTCTTGCTGCCCTCCGGATCGGCCAGCCAGAGGCGCTTGCGGCGGCCGGCGAGCACTCCCGTGAGCTCGGAGCTCCGCGTATGTACGCTTTCGAGAATAGTGATCGCTTCGGCCTGCCTACCGGTCATCTCGAGCGCTAATGCCAAGTCGACCACTTGCTCGTCGTTCAGCACATGGTAGCCCTGAGAGGCTGCTTTCATTTGAAGCTCCTCGATGACGCGTGCGTAGCGCTCGAGGCGCAACGGCAGAGGAGCTGCACCAGGCGCCGTGCTGCGAATTGCAGCACGGCCCGCGAGCTCGCCGCCAAGCCGCTCGATCAGCAGGATCGTGATGTCCGCCCCGGCATCTCGCGGCTTCACCATTTCCAGGTGATTGCCCGCAACGTAGTCGCGGCAGGAAGCTGAAAATGGCTCCTGGGAAGACTCGGCTCGGACGAAGTCGTCGCGGAGGCCGGCGACAGTGCAGAAGCCCGAGGGACCGCCGGCGCCATACCGCTTCGTCCAGTCTGCTCGCAGCTTCGTAATGAACTCGCCTCCCGCAACCATGTCGCGCGCTTGGCGCTTGATCCACTGTCCGAGCCTTGCCTTGCGCAAGCCGGCGCTGGGAGTGCCAAACAGTAGGACTTGCTGGGTGCGGGGAGCGAAGCTACCGTCGAGCAGGCCGCGCTGGACGATGAGACCGCCCATGCTATGGGCAATCAACGCCAGGGCGTCGTACCCCTTGAAGGGAGGAAGCGCCAGCTTGCGGTCCAGGTAGCCCGCGAGCAAGGTGAGGTCGGGATCCGCCGCCCACACTCCGGCGAGATCCGGCGCCAGCCCCGTGGGGTAGCCGAAACAATGGATGTCCCAGTCGTACAGGCGGCGGGTGCCGGCCAGGAACGCTGGCAGCATGCCGAAGGTCTGGTGCGCGTCGCCGTGGAAGCCATGGATCAGGACCAAGCCCTTGCGATTGCCGTCCTCGCGCACCGAGAAATGAGTCGGTTCAGACAGGTTCGCCATCGGCATCCCTCCAAGGGCCAGGAGCCCGTGCGCTGGCGCCTCGCGGTAGTCACCGTGGCCGCTCGGCCGGGGCGGCGCCGGCCGCTCCGGCCTGCTCGACCAGAGCCACGGCCAGCAGCGACAGCATTTTTTCATCCATTTTATTCGAAAAGCCTGTCACATCCGCCAGGTCTTCGAGTAGCTGCGTGCAGTCGCCGGAGTCCGCCAGATTGAGGGGATGGCGGTCGCTGATCGGGGACGGGATGTCGGCCATGGTCGAGCCCTTGGCGAGCAGCGGGAAGGTGAGCACACCCTGACCCCATGCAGCGCCAAGCTCGAACAGGACATAGCTCGACTCCTGAGTGTCCGGAGTCACGATCCCGAGCACAGCCTTGGCGCGCCGGATCTCTTTCTGCAGGCGATCGGCGGTGCGCTCGCCGGCAGGCAGCTTGTACGGACGCACGGAAGTGCAGCGGATGTCGCCCTTGGCCAGGCCGAACGCTGCTGCGATCAGCGCTACGAGCGCTCTCGCCAGGGGCTCGTCCTTGTGGCGATGGCTGACGAAGATCGGTGGATACTTCCCGCGCAGGCGTGCGATGTGAGTGGTGATCGCGTGGTCGATCTCGTCAGCCGTTCGCTCGATGTCAGCAGCCTCGCGGCCACGCAGTGAGACGCAGAAAAGATCCTGAACGAACGGCGGGATGCCAACATCCTCCACCAGGATAGGGAGAAGGAGCATGCCCTTCGACTCACTGAAGGCACGTGCTGCTCCGACCTCCGCGGCCACGAATTGTGAGCGGAGTGACAGCGGTGAGAGCAAGGGCATGGCAGCATCGGACGAGCGGAGAGCTTCGAACAACACCTTCCTCCAATCGTCGCCGGCCACCAGCTCTTTGGTATCCATCCTCACCTTGTGCTCTTTCGTCTCGAGAGCCGTGCTCAACTTGATAGCGAGATCATTGTCCTCCACCTTGTGCGACAGGAAGATGATCGCCATCGGACTCTCCTCATGCACAGATCAGCCGCGAGACTCCCGGTCGCTCAAGGGAATGGTCCGCGTGGTCATGACAGGAACAGTATCCGCTCCCCGAGAAAGTAGAAAGGCCTCGCGTAAACCTGCCGCAGCTCCCGTGTGGCTAGCCTGGCCGCCGGAGCATCAGCCCGAGGCCGATCATGGTCATCACGTCCTGGCCGGACTGATTGCGCATGGTGTAACGCAGCTTGATCAGCCCGCGGTCCGGCTTGCTGCGCGAGGGCCTCGCCTCGAGCACCTCGATGCGCACGGTCAGGGTGTCCGCCGGCCGCACCGGCGACAGCCAGCGCAGCTCGTCGACCCCCGGCGAGCCGAGACTGCCGGTGATCCCGTCGCCGAGGCTGCCCGTGCCGCTGCCGAAGGCGTGATCGACCACCATGCGCATGCAGAGCGCGGCGGTATGCCAGCCGCTGGCGATGAGGCCGCCATAGGGCGAGCGCCTGGCGGCTTCCTCGTCGAGGTGGAAGGGCTGCGGATCGAACTGCCGGGCGAAGTCGACGATCTCCTCGCGGGAGATCTGCCGCGGTGGCGTCTCCCCGACGTCGCCGGGATGGAAGTCTTCGAGATAGAGAGCCATGGATGCGCGGGGCGTGGCCTGATCGAGCGGACCTCAGTGCCGGGCGAGCAGCCGCAGGGTGGCCTCGTCGAAGAGCGGTTCGTCCTGTCCCACCCGCACGAAGAGCACCTTGCGCGCGCCGCTCGCCGGCTGCGTCTCGAAGTACTGGATCCCGTCGGGGGCCGCGCCCCAGTCGCCGCAGGGAGGATCGGGCACCCCGTCCTCGGCCTTGGCGTCCAGCTCCTTCTGGTACGCGGCGTCCGGCACGAAGGTGAACCGTTGCGCGCCGGCCGGCGTGGTCCCCTCGGTGTAGCGCCGCAGCACGCAGCGCGCGGCCACCTTCTTGTCCGTGTGCAGGGTGAAGATCCGCCGGATCCCCGCCTCCGGGGTCTCGCCCGGCAGGAGATCGAGGACCTCGATCACCGGCTCCGTCGTACCGCCGCCGTCCGACCAGCGCACGAGGAGAGAAGTCTTGGCGACCTGGAAGTCGATCTTGCGGAAGCCGAAATCGCACCGCTGCACCCATGCTTCGAGGCCCAGCGCCGGGTCGGAGAGCTTCCTCCAGGCGCAGCCCTTGACCGGCTTCCGCGACGGCCCGCCCGCCGCCGCGCCCGCCGCGCCCGCCCCGCCCGCAGGCAACGAGGCCACGAGGAGGAGCGCCGCCCAGGCTAGAGGTCGTCTTGTCATCGGGGAAATCTACCACCGCGGGGGGCCGGCAGAATTCGGCCCCCCGTGATGGACAGAATCCGTTGCCTCTGCCGCTACTTCACGCGGTAGCAGCTCTCCTCGTCCTGCTTGATCCAGGCGCCGTTCTGCTGGATCTCGCCGAGATGGGTGACCTCGTTGTCGCCGTGCTTGACGAAGGTGTCGCGGCCGGGCATCCTCATGCCCATCATGTGGTCGTCCCCGACCCACACCATGGTGTTGCCCTCCCACCCGGCGGTCGCCTCCGTGCCGTAGCCGCCCATGCTGTCCACATGCCCGGCGACCAGCTTCTTCAGCTCGTCGCTGTAGCCCCAGTGCTCCACGGCGGTGAGCGGCATCGGGTTGACGCCGGTCTTCTTCTCCTCGTAGCGCAGGCTCATGAAGAAGCCGTTGAGGTCCCAGCCCATGTTCACCGTGGCGCTGGTCGGGTGGCCCTTCCCCTCGAGGTAACCCGTGCCGGCGCACTGCCAGTTGCCGGCGAAGAACTTGAGCTGGTCGAGCGCCGGGTTCGGCATCGGCATCGGCATGGCCGCCGGCGCAGACGCAGCCGCCGGCGCCTGCGAGGCCATCGGCGCCTTGGCACCGGGGTCGAGCTGGGCCCCCGCGGCCGTCGCCGTGAGCACCGCGAGGACCAACGCAACGACGAGCGGTCCGACCGATCGCGAGCTTCTCATCCCCCTCTCCATCATCGTCTCGAGCTTCATCTCATCCCTCCTGGTAGGTTCCGTTGCAGCCCGGAGCTCGCCTCGGCGGCGACGCCCGCCCTCCTGCAACCGCCGACTACTACGCTGGCGGCCGCCGGCCGGATGAGGCCGCGTTGCCCGCCGGCGCGCCGGCCTGGCGGCCTGCCGGCCCGGCGGCCTGCCGGCTTCCCAGCCCGGGGCTTCTCGGTGTGAGGACAGTATAGCTTCCCGGCCGGCTCGTCAGCGGCCGAACAGCTTCAGGATGCCCAGCGACATGATGGGCAGGTAGGTGATCAGCAGCACGCCCAGGCCGAGGATGGCAAGGAAGGGCAGCACGTGACGGTAGAGACGCGGCAACGGCTGGCCGAAGCGTGACGAGGAGAGGAAGAGGTTGAGGCCGACCGGCGGGAACAGGAAGCCGAGCTCGAGGTTGGCGAGGAAGATCACCCCGAGGTGGATGGGGTCGACGCCGAAGGCAACGCCGATCGGCGCGATCAGCGGCGCCAGGATGATGATCGCCGAGTAGATCTCGAGCACGCTGCCGAGCACCAGCAGCAGCCCGTTGAGCGCCAGGAGGAAGACGATCTGCGAGTGGATGTGCACCTTGACCCAGCTCAGCACCAGGTCCGGGATCTGCGCCTCCACCAGGTAGCCGGTGAGACCCATCGCGACGCTCAGCAGCAGCAGCACCGCGCCCATCAGCGCGGACGCCCGCAGCAGCACGCCCGGCAGGCGGCGGAGCGGGATGTCACCGCTGACGAAGCACTCGACGATGACGGCGTAAGCGCAGGCGGCAGCCGCGGTCTCGACCATCGACGCGACGCCGCTGGCGAAGAGCGCGATCACGAAGACCGGCAGCAGCAGCTCCCACTTCGCCGCCCAGCAGGACCGCACCACCTCGCGCCACGAGAAGGGGGCGGCCTCGCGCGTCGCCGACTTGCGGCCGACGCGGATGCCGTAGAGGGCGACCAGCACGACCAGCAGCAGCCCCGGCACCAGCCCGGCGAGGTAGAGCGACTCGGCGGGCACGCTCAGCTTCTGGCTGCTGCTCGCGACCACGCTGTAGAGCACCACCGGCAGGCTGGGGGGGAACAGCAGGCCGAGGCTGCCGGCCGCCGTCACCAGCCCGAGCGAGAACGCCTCCGGGTAGCCGTCCTCCCTGAGCATGGGATAGACCAGCCCGCCGAGGGCGATGATGGTGACGCCGGAGCCGCCGGTGAAGGTGGTGAAGAGCGCGCAGACCGCGGCGACCATCACCGCCATGCCGCCCGGCATGCCGCCGAACAGCGCGCGGAAGAAGCGCACCAGGCGCGAGGAGGCGCCGCTCTCCGCCAGCACGTAGCCGGCGGCCGTCAGCAGCGGGATCGCCGGCAGCGTCGGCGAAGCGATCAGCCGGTAGACCTCGGCCGACACCGCGGCCACCGGCGTGCCGTCGGAGAAGAACAGCACCAGCGCCAGGCCGCCCATCGCGACGAACACCGGCGCGCCGAGCAGCGCGGCGCCGACCACGACCAGCGCCAGCGGCCACACCAGTGCGCCGGCGTGGGCCGGCACCAGGCCGATCCCGAAGGCGAGCCCGATCGCGGCGACGGCGACGGCGCGGCTGCGCCAGCCCTCCCCGGCGCCCCAGGCGAAGCGCAGCGCCATCAGGCCCAGGGCCACCGGCATCACGCACTCGCTCACCCATTCCGGCAGGCCGCCCGGCAGGACGTTGCCCTGCTGGCGGTTGCTCGCGACCAGGTTGGCGCTGGCATAGGCGAGCACCGCCACCACCGCCGCCGCCGCGGCGAACGCCAGCAACCTGGCAGCGCGCCGCGCCGCGCTGCCCTCCGCGAAGAGCTGCGCGGTCGACAGCGTCAGATGGGTGCCGCGGCGGGTGGCGGCGAGGCCGCCGACGAAGGCGAGCCAGAGCGTCAGCTGCTGGACATAGAGCGCCGACCCGGGGATGTGGAAGCCGCCCAGGGGGCGTCCGACGGCATCCACCAGCGGCACCACGGTGGCGAGCGCCAGCGCCGCCACCAGCGCCACCTCCTCGACGCGCTCGAGCGAGGCGCGGGTAGCGCCGAGGGCGGCAGCGGCAAAGCCGGTCCGCGGGAGCCGTCCAGGCG
>DATNKH010000463.1:0-2758 GCA_035603475.1 Thermoanaerobaculia bacterium | reverse complement strand
CCCGCCGCTCCCGCGGTGATCCAGGGCGTCGGGCTGCATACCCTCTTCGCCGTCTTCAGAATCTAGCGCTCCCCCGGGGAGAAGTGTGTCCTGCCGGGCCTCTCGCGAGGCCCGGTGCGAACCCTCGACCGGAGGAGCCATGCACCACGACCGTCGTACCCCTGGCAAGCTCTCCAGCTTGCCCCGCCGCGCCGCCCTCACCGGCGTCCTGCTCGTGCTAGCGCGGGCCGCGCCCGCGCCCGCCGCGGGAGCCGGCCAGCCTCCGACACCCCTCGCCACGCTCGTGGCGGAGCTCGAGCAGCACAACCCGCAGGTCCTGGCGGCGCGCCAGGCGTGGAAGGCCGCGAGCCAGGTGCCTTCCCAGGTGGCCACGCTTCCCGATCCGCAGCTCAACCTGCAGCAGGTCAGCGTCGGCAGCCCCGTGCCGTTCGCCGGCTACACGACCAGCGAATTTGCCTACGCCGGCATCGGCGTCTCGCAGGACCTGCCCTATCCCGGGAAGCTCCGCCTGCGGGGCGAGATCGCCGCGCGCGAGGCCGCCGCCGCCGCGGATCGCGCCGAGGCGGTCCGGCGGTCGGCGGTCGAGCAGCTGAAGGTCACGTATTACCGCCTCGCCTACCTCGAGCAGACGCTGGCCATCCTGGAGCGGGACGGGGCGCTGCTCGCCGAGATCGCCGAGATCGCGGACGCCCGCTATCGCGTCGGACAGGGCAGCCAGCAGGAAGTGCTCAGGGCACAGCTCGAGCGCACCAAGCTGCTGCGCGAGATCGAGATGCACCACCGCGAGATGGCGGGCCTCGAGGCGCGGCTCGAGCAGCTTCTCGACCGCCCGCCGGGCTCTCCCGAGCTCGCCACCGAGCCGCTCACCGAAACCGCCCTGCCTGCCGGAGCCGGCGACCTGCTGGCCGGCGAATCCGCCCGGAATCCCGAGGTGGCGGGCGCGCAGGAGGCGGCGCGCAAGCAGAGCCTGCAGGTGGACCTTGCTCGCAAGGACTTCTATCCCGACTTCAACCTGCAATACATGTGGCAGCGGACCGACCCGGTCAAGTTCCGCGCCTACTACATGGTGACCCTCGGCGTCCGCCTGCCGCTCTACCGGCTGCGGCGGCAGCAGCCGGAGCTCGTGCAATCGGTCGCGGAGCTGGAGCGTTCCCGGCGCGACTACGAAGCCGCGGTGCAGCAGTCCTATTTCGACGTCCGCGATCAGCTGGCGGCGGCCGGGAGCGCTTCGCGGCTCCTCGCCATCTACCGCGGCGGCCTTCTCCCCCAGGCCGGCGCCGCCTTCGAGGCGGTGCTCTCCGCCTACCGGACCGGCCGCCAGGATCTCGCCACCCTGCTCGCGTCGTTCTCCGATCTGCTGAAGCTCGACATCGAGTACTGGAGCACGCTTGCCGATCACGAAACGGCGCTGGCCCGTCTCGAACGACTCAGAGGAGGGACGCTGCCATGACCGACCGACCGACCGGCCGAGACGTCCCGACGGATGCCGCGGACCTTCTCGCCGCGCGCGCCGCGGCGGGCCGCTACCGCCGCGCCTTCCTCGTCAGCCTCGGAGCCGCGCTCGTCCTGGCGCTCGTGCTGGCGCTCGGCCTGGGAGTGCTCTGGTGGCGTCAGCCGCTGCCGCGTCGGGCCCGCGCCGCGCCCGCGACCGCCCCGGCAGCGGCGAAGACTGGAATGACGCCCGATGCGGGCGCCGCCGGCGCCGCCCCGGCGCCCGAGGCAGTCGCCGCGGCCGCCCCGGCGCCTCCTCCGGAGACCGAAGCCCCCAGGGCGCCCATCCAGCTCTCGCCGCGGCGCATGCAGAGCATTGGCGTGGAGACCGGCACCGTCGAGTGGAAGACAGTGCGCGACCAGCTGCGTCTCTACGGCAACGTCCAGGCGGAGGAGCGCCGGCTGGCCTACGTGCAAACGCGCTTCACCGGCTGGCTGCGCAAGGTCTATGCGGACGCGACCGGCACGCTGGTCCGCAGGGGCCAGCCCCTGTTCACCATCTACAGCCCGGAGCTGGTGGCGACCGAGGAGGAGTACCTGCTGGCGAAGAAGCACCAGGCGCTGCTGCGCACCAGCCTGGTCGACGGCGTCGCCGCGGGAGCCGACTCGCTGCTGGCGGCGGCCCGCCAGCGGCTCTTGCAGTGGGAGGTGCCGCCCCGCCAGATCGCGCAGCTCGACGCCACCGGCAAGGCGATCGCCGATGTGACCATCGACTCTCCGGTCTCGGGCTACATCACCGAGAAGAACGCGCTGCCCAACCTCTACGTCCAGCCGGAGACGCGCCTCTACGCCGTTGCCGACCTCTCCGAGGTCTGGGTCGATGCGCGGCTCTTCCAGCAGGACGCCGGTCGAGTGGCCGCGGGCGATGCCGCCGAGGTCACCGTGGACGCCTACCCCGGCAAGGTCTTCCGCGGCCGCGTCGACGGCCTCCTGCCGCAGGTCGACATGACCACCCGGACCCTGCCCGTTCGCCTGGTCCTGCCGAATCCCGGGCTGCGGCTGCGGCCGGGCATGTACGTGAACGTCGCTCTCGAGCTGGCGCTCGGCCGGCAGCTGGTCATCCCGGCGGCGGCGGCCCTGCACTCGGGCACGACGACCCTGGCCTTCGTCTACAGCGGCGACGGCGCCATCGAGCCGCGCCAGGTCGAGCTCGGGCCGCGGGCCGGCGACGCGGTCGTGGTCCGGAAGGGACTGCGGGCCGGCGAGCGGATCGTCATCTCGCCGAGCTTCCTGATCGACTCCGAAGCGCAGCTCGCGGCCGCCGCCA
>DATNKH010000462.1:0-4383 GCA_035603475.1 Thermoanaerobaculia bacterium | reverse complement strand
CGCGCTCCACGTCGCGGCGGCCGAGGGCGACGGCATCACGCTGACGGTGGTGGCGCGCGACGTCGGGCCGCCGATCCACGACCTGGCGATCGCCATGCTCGACGGCCACGACGACCGCGGGCCGATCGATCCCGCCACGATGGCCCAGCGCGGCGGCCTCGGCAACGGCCTGGGCGCGGTGGCGCGCCTCGCCGACAGCCTCGAGGTGCGGCAGGAGACCGGCGGCAAGCAGATCATCGCGACGTTCTCCCTCGGGCTGACCCGCGGCGCCTGAGGCGCCCCGCCACTACGCCGCCGTTGTCGGCACCGCCAGGCGGCCGGCCGCGGCCTGGCGGCGGGGGCGCATCACCAGGTAGTTGGCCGGCACCAGGGCCTCCTCGCCATGCGCCAGGCGGACCGTGCGGATCGCGATGGCGTCGCCCTGGTCCAGGATGCTCCAGCGCTCGTCCGGGTAGTACGTCTCGCGGTCCCGCTTGCTGAAGCCGATCGGGTGGATGCCGTTCCGGACCACGTTGTGAACCAGGTGGGGCAGGCCCGACGGGCTGTTCCCGGGCAGCTTGCGCAGGGTGTCGAGAGCGCCGTGGGTCAGCTCGATCTGGTAGATGGTGCCGCGCTCGCCGAGCAGCGTCGCCAGGTTGGCCACGAAGGCCGGGCGGTCGGGGCTCTGGACGCAGTGGAAGACGGTGCGCATATAGATGTTGACGTCGCCCACTTCGCCGTGCAGCGCCTCGGCCTCGCCAGGGTTGGCGCCGTTCCACACCCGGTAGGAGATCCTCGCCTCCTCCGGCGTGCCGCGGGTCTCCCGTCGTGCCAGCTCGACGGCGGCCGGCGAGACCTCGAGACCGATGACGCGCCGGAAGTGACCGGCCAGGTAGCGGGCCTGGCGGCCGTTGCCGCAGCCCACGTCCACCAGCGGCAGGTCAGGGTCCATGTGCGCCGCGAAGCGCACCAGGTCCTGCGCCGACGCCTTCTCCGGGACGTTGTCCCACAGCACCTCGCCGCCGGCGCCGGTCTTGCGGATCGTCTGCCAGTAGCTGTCCCATTGGTGGAGATACTCGCGGGGGCTCCCCCCGCGGAGGCGGAACAGCAGCAGGTGGGAGTAGAACTTGACCTCGTCGACCATCGTCTTCATCGTCGCTCTCCTGGAGGCACCAGCAGATGAATGCCTCCTAAAGAGCTACGTAGCCGCTGCCGCCTCGCGCGAGACATCTGGCGCCGCGGGTTGTCCCATCATGGCGGCGACTTCTTGCCGCGGAGTGTCTGCAGGCGCCTCCACACCCGCAGCGAGCGGCCCGCGATCTGCACCTCCTCGCTGGAGGCGACCTCCTGGCCGCCGCCGTCGGCGTGCACCTCGCCGCTCGCGGTGTCGAGCACGGTGATCCAGCGCCGCCAGCGGCGCCCCCAGTCGGCGCCGTCTGGGATGCGGAACGGCAGCGGCTGCTCGAAGGCGTTGAAGGCGATGTAGAAGCTGGCGTCCACCACCGGCTCGCCGCGGCCGTCGACGGCCTCGATGGCGCTGCCGTTGAGGAAGACGCCGAGCGCCTTGGCGAGCCCTGCGTGCCAGTCGCCCTCGCTCATCTCGCCGCCCTCGGGCTTGAACCAGCCGATGTCCTTGACCTCGGCGCCGTGGATCGGGCGGCCCAGGAACCAGCGGCGGCGGCGGAAGACCGGGTGGTTGCGGCGCAGGGCGATGAGCTCGGCGGTGAACGCCAGCAGCTCCTCGTCGGCGGCTTGCCAGTCGAACCAGGAGGTCTCGTCGTCCTGGCAGTAAGCGTTGTTGTTGCCGCGCTGCGTGCGCCCGATCTCGTCGCCGCCGAGCAGCATCGGGATGCCCTGCGAGAGCATCAGGGTGGCCAGGAAGTTGCGCTGCTGGCGGCGCCGCAGGGCGAGCACCTGGGGATCGTCCGTCGGCCCCTCGACACCGCAGTTCCAGGAGCGGTTGTGGCTCTCGCCGTCGCGGTTATCCTCGAGGTTGGCCTCGTTGTGCTTGTCGTTGTACGACACCAGGTCGGCGAGCGTGAAGCCGTCGTGAGCGGTGACGAAGTTGATGCTCGCCGACGGCACCCGGCCGGTCAGGGCATAGAGGTCGGAGCTGCCGGTGAAGCGGTTGGCGAAGTCGCCCAGGGTCTGGTTCTCGCCGCGCCAGTAGTCGCGCACCGTGTCGCGATACTTGCCGTTCCACTCCGACCACAGGGGCGGGAAGTTCCCCACCTGGTAGCCCCCTTCGCCGACGTCCCAGGGCTCGGCGATGAGCTTGACCTGGCTCACCACCGGGTCCTGCTGGATGATGTCGAAGAAGGCCGACAGCCGATCGACGTCGTGCAGCTCGCGGGCGAGGGTGGCGGCGAGGTCGAAGCGGAAGCCGTCGACGTGCATCTCCATCACCCAGTAGCGCAACGAGTCCATGATCAGCTGCAGCACGTGGGGATGGCGCATGTTGAGACTGTTGCCGGTGCCCGTGTAGTCCATGTAGAAGCGGCGCTGGTCCGGGAGCAGCCGATAGTAGGCGGCGTTGTCGAGCCCCTTGAAGCAGAGGGTCGGTCCGAGGTGGTTGCCCTCGGCGGTGTGGTTGTACACCACGTCCAGGATGACCTCGATCCCTTCCCGGTGCAGCGCCTTGATCATCTGCTTGAGCTCCTGCACCTGCTCGCCTAAAGCGGCGGGAGGGCCGCCGCGATCGGATTGGCCGGCGGCGGGGCCGCCGCGATCGGATTGGCCGGCGGCAGGGCCGCCGCCGACCGTGGCGTACTCGTTGTGCGGCGCGAGATAACCGATCGAGTTGTAACCCCAGTAGTTGCGCAGCCCGTGGGTGACGAGGTGGTGGTCATGGATGAACTGGTGGACTGGCATCAGCTCGATCGCGGTCACTCCCAGCCGCTTCCAGTGCTCGATCGCGGCCGGATGGGCGAGGCCGGCGTAGGTGCCGCGCAGCTCCGGCGGGACCCCGGGGTGACGGACGGTGAACCCCTTGACGTGCACCTCGTAAATCACCGTTTCGTGCGCCGGCGTGCGCGGCGGGTGATCGTCCGCCCAGTCGAAGTCGGGGTTCACCACCACCGACTTCGGGCTGTAGGGAGCGCTGTCGAGGCGGTTCGGCCCGCCATCCGGATCGGCGAACGCGTACGAGAACATCGCCTCGTGCCACTCCACCTGGCCGCCGATCGCCTTGGCGTAGGGGTCGAGCAGCAGCTTCTCCGGGAGGCAGCGGTGCCCCTGGTCGGGAGCCCACGGTCCGTGCACGCGGAAGCCGTAGCGCTGGCCCGGACCCACCTGCGGCAGGTAGCCGTGCCAGCAGAAGGCGGTGACCTCCGGCAGGTCGACGCGGACCTCCGCGCCCTCCTGGTCGAACAGGCACAGCTCGACGCGCTCGGCCACCTCCGAGAAGACGGCGAAGTTGGTGCCGGCGCCGTCATAGGTGGCGCCCAGCGGGTAGGCGTTGCCGGGGTAGATCTTCACGGGCGCTCCATCCTATGACCTCTCGGGACCTGGCGGATCGCCGGATCTGGGACTGACCCACTACCCTCGTCCAGACCCACTACCCGTCAAGGACGGCGGCGATGGCGTCGAAGGCTCCCTCCACCTCGGCGTCCTCGATGACATAGGGCGGCAGCAGGTAGAGGACGTTGCCGAGCGGGCGCAGCAGCAGGCCGCGCTCGAGCAGGCGGGCGGCCAGGCGCGGCCCGAGGTCGTCGAGGTAGCCGCCGGCCGCCCCGGCCGCCCCGGCCCTGGCCGTGGCCGTCGCCGTGGCCGGGGCCGTGGCCGGGGCCAGCTCGAGGGCCGCCATGCCGCCGAGGTGGCGGACCGCGGCGACCGCCGGGTGCGAGGCGAGCGCCGCCAGGCGGCCGGCGAACAGCCGCTCGAGGCGCGCGATGCGGGCCAGGCGGTCCTCCTCCTCGAACAGCGCCAGGCTCTCGAGCGCCACGGCGCAGGCCAGGGCGTTGGCGGTGAACGAGTGGCCGTGAAAGAAAGTGCGCGAGCGGTCCGCGGAGAGGAACGCGCGATAGATCTCGTCGCTGGCCAGCGTCGCCGCCAGCGGCAGGTAGCCGCCGGTCAGCGCTTTCGACAGGCAGAGCAGGTCGGGGGCGATGGGGCCGTGCTCGCAAGCGAACAGGCGGCCGGTGCGGCCGAAGCCGGTGAGGATCTCGTCGGCGATCAGCGGCACGCCGTGGCGGCGGGTCAGCTCGCGCACCTCGCGCAGGAAGGCCGGCGGCTGCACCAGCATGCCGCCGGCCCCCTGCAGCATCGGCTCGAGGATGACCGCCGCCACCCGCTTCCCCTCGCGCTCGAGGACCGCGGCAAGCGGCGGCGAGGTCGAGCCGTGCGCCGCCGAGTGCGGCGTGCAGGCGCGGCGCACGGTGAAGAACAGCTCGCGGAAGGCGGCAT
>DATNKH010000461.1:0-7825 GCA_035603475.1 Thermoanaerobaculia bacterium | reverse complement strand
TTGGGCGAGGCGCCGCATTCCACCGTCCCCTCCGCATCCACGACCCCCAGCGCCTCGCCCAAAGGGAGGTAGGAGGGAGATTCGCCACCCCACGGTCCGGCTCGGAGGGAGATTCCCCGGAGGCCCCCGGCCTGGTCAGGGGATGCCGTAGCGGCGGCGTTTCTCCCATAAGGCTTTGCGGCTGATGCCCAGGAGGGTTGCGGCCCTTCCCTGGTGGCCTCTGGTGAAGGCGAGGGCCTCGCGGATCTGCTCTTGCTCGACCTCGACCAGGGGGCGCGGCGGCCTGGGCGCGCCTCCGAGGGGTAGGGACAGGTCGGGCGGCGGTGGGGGATCGATGACGGCGGCATCTGGGGAGGGGGCGGCGCCGGAGAGGATCAGGCCGCGCTCGAGGACGTTCCGGAGCTGCCTCAGGTTGCCGGGCCAGGGATGTTCCAGCATCCAGGCGCTCGCCGCCGGCGCCAGGGCGAGACCGGGGCGGCCGAAGCGCTCGCCGAGGTCGGCCAGCAGGTCTTCGAGGAGGGCCGGCAGGTCCGCCCGGCGCTCGCGCAGCGGCGGCAGGCGGAAGGCGACGACCTCCAGGCGGTAGTAGAGATCGGAGCGGAAGGCGCCGCGCGCGATCCGGCCAGTGAGGTCCTCGGGGCCGATGGCGACGAAGCGGACGTCGGCGGCGGTTTCCTCGCCTCCCAGCGGGACGTAGCAACGCTCCGCCAGCAGGCGCAGCAGCTTCGGCTGGCTGGCGAGCGGCAGCTCCTCGACGTGGTCGAGCACCAAGGTGCCGCCGGCGGCCCTCGCCACGCGCCCTTCGCCGGCGGTGGCCGCGCCGGTGAAGGCCCCGGGACGGTAACCGAAGAGCTCGCTCTCGAAGAGGGCGCTGGGCACGGCCCCCGGGTCCACCTCGACCAGCGGCCCCGCCGCCCGCCGGCTGGCGGCGTGCAGCGCCCGCGCCAGGCTGGACCTGCCGGTGCCCGGCTCTCCCAGGATCAGCGCCGGCGCATCGGTGGCCGCCGCGTTCTCGACGCCGCGCAGGGCGGCGGCCAGC
The DNA here is from genome assembly GCA_035603475.1 of Thermoanaerobaculia bacterium. GTDB lineage: Bacteria > Acidobacteriota > Thermoanaerobaculia > Multivoradales > UBA5704 > JASLEW01. The sequence continues at coordinate 6,786 of DATNKH010000461.1, read as the reverse complement.
GCCGGATAGTCGCGCAGCAGCCGCTGCAACGACAGCGGAGCCGGCAGCGGCGGCGAGGCGGGGATCAAGGCCGGAAAGCGGCGGTCACGTCCGGAGCGTCACCCCAGAGGCGCTCGAGGGCATAGAACCGGCGGGGCTCCTCCTGGAAGACGTGGACGACCAGGTCGCCGTAGTCGAGCAGCACCCACTGGGCGTGGTTGTAGCCCTCGACGTGCAGCGGGCGCACCTGCTCGCCGCGCAGCCGCTCCTGCACCGCATCGGCGATCGCCTGCACCTGGCGCTCGCTGGCGCCGCTGCAGATCAGGAAGTAGTCGGTGAAGTCGCTCACCTTCTGGAGGTGCAGGACCTTGAGGCCGATCGCCTTGCGATCTTCAGCGGAAGCGACAGCTTCACGGACTCTGGCGGCGGTGTCGGGGAGAACCTGGGGCTGGGCCTTCATCGATACAAGCTGTACTTGTGCACGAAGTCTACCACCAAATCCGGCATCCAGCCGGCAGGCGGCCGTTCGCCGCGCGCCAGCAGCTCGCGCAGGCGGGTCGAGGACACCTCGTAGGGACGCTGCTCGAGCACCCGCACGCGATCGCTCGCCAGCAGCGCGGACAGCTCCCGGCGCTCCGGCTCGGCGATCCCCGCCAGGTCCCTCGGGTCCCATCCCGGACGCGCCAGCACCACCAGCCGCGCCGTGGCGGCGACGTCGCGCCAGCGGACCCAGCGCGGCAGCTCCAGAAAGGAGTCGCTGCCGATCAGCAGGTGGAGCTCGGCCGCCGGCAGCTGGCGCTGGAAGTGCTCGACCGTCTCGGCGGTGTAGGCCGGGCGGTCGAGCGTCAGCTCGTACGGCGAGGCATAGAGGCCCTCCTCGCCCAGGATCGCCATCTCGACCATGGCATAGCGCGCCAGCGGCGGCGCCAGCATGCGGCCCGGCTTGTGCGGCGGGACCGCGGTCGGCAGGTAGATCACCCGCTCGAGCCCGAGCTGCCGCCGCGCCTCCTTCACCGGCTCGAGGTGGCCGTAGTGGATCGGGTCGAAGCTGCCGCCGAAGAGCCCGACCTTCATCGCGGGCCCCGTAGCACAACGTCCGCGGCCGCGCGCACCGCCTGGAGGCGGCGGCCGAGCGTCGCCACCAGGGCGTCGATCCCCTGGTGGGTCGCGGAGCTGACCGCCAGCCAGTCGAGACCGCGGGCGGCGGCGGCCCGCGGCAGCTCGGCCAGCCGCTCCGGCAGCGCGGCGTCGAGCTTGCTGCCGACGATCAGGCGCGGCCGCAGCAGCAGCTCGGGATCGAAGGCGCCGAGCTCGCGCTCGACGACCGCCAGGTCGGCGTCGCCGGCACCGGCCTGGGACAGGTCCACCAGGTGGACTAGCAGCCGGCAACGCTCGACGTGGCGCAGGAACTGGATGCCAAGCCCGGCGCCCTGCGCCGCGCCGGCGATCAGCCCCGGCAGGTCGGCGATCACGAACGGCTCCGCGAGCGGCCCCTCGGCGACCACCCCCAGCTGCGGCACCAGCGTCGTGAACGGGTAGTCGGCGATCTTCGGGCGCGCCGCCGAGACGGCACTGATCAGCGTCGACTTGCCGGCGTTCGGCAACCCGACCACCCCGACGTCGGCCAGCAGCTTGAGCTCGAGGCGGAGTCGGCGCTCCTCCCCCTCCTGGCCCGGCTCGGACTCGCGCGGCGCCTGGTGGGTGGCGGTCGCGAAGTGGGCATTGCCGCGCCCGCCGCGCCCGCCGGCCGCCACCCGCAGGCTCTCGCCGTCGGCGAGGATCTCCCCCAGCCGCACGCCGGTGTCGCGGTCGTAGACCTCCGTCCCCAGGGGCACCTGCACGGCGAGATCGGCGCCGCTGCGGCCGGTGCGATGGGAGCCTTCGCCATGGCGCCCGCGCTCGGCCTGGTAGATCGAGGAGAACTGCAGGTGATAGAGCGTGTTGCGGCCCGCGTCGCCGACCAGCCAGACGCTGCCGCCATGGCCGCCGTCGCCGCCGGAAGGACCGCCGCGGGGCACGTACTTCTCCCGCCGGAAGGCCACGACGCCGTTGCCGCCGCGCCCGCCCCTGGCGTGGATGCCGGCTTCGTCGAGGAAGATCACGATGACTCAGGTGTCGGCGCCGCACCGCACCGTTTCATCCAGTGGCGTGGCATGGCGTGGCGGCGGCAGCCGGGGCCGTCTCGGCCCGCCGGGGCGCCTAGCTCGAGGCGGCGCCCGGCGAGCCGGACTCGGCAGCGGGGGCGGATTCGGCGGCGGGGCCGGTCGCCGCGGCCGCCGGCACCACCACGTGCACGAAGGTGCCGCGCCGCCCGCGATTCTGGAACTTGACCACCCCTCCCTGCTTGGCGAACAGGGTGTCGTCCTTGCCGCGCCCGACGTTCTGGCCGGGGAAGAAGCGCGTGCCGCGCTGGCGCACGAGGATCGAGCCGCCGCTCACCTCCTCGCCGCCGAAGCGCTTGACTCCGAGGTACTGCGGGTTGGAGTCGCGGCCGTTGCGGCTCGAGCCCTGGCCTTTCTTGTGTGCCATGAGGGAATGCTCCTTTGTCGTCCAGGTGCCCGCGGGCTTACGGCAGCTGGATCTCGTCGATGCGGACCCGGTGATAGTGCTGCCGGTGGCCGATCGTCTTGCGCTGGGTGTTGCGGCGCTTGTGCTTGAAGACCCGGATCTTCGGGCCCTTCGACGGGCCCACCAGCGAAGCGGTGACCAGCGCGCCCTCGACCAGCGGCTTGCCGATCGCCTGGGCCACCGGCGTACCGTCCGCCGCAGCCCCGCCAACCGCCAGCACCCGCTCGAAGCGCACCGCGGCACCCTTCTCCGCCTCCGGGTCGAGCGACCCGATCAGCTCGACGTCGAGCACATCGCCCGGCTCGACGCGGTATTGCTTTCCACCACTCTCGATCACTGCGAACATAGACGCACTCTCCAAGGGAGATCCCCGGAACACGGGGACGGGCGAACCTATCACGGGCCCCCCGGGGCGTCAAGCAGAAGCCGAAGGCGCGCATTGCGCCGGCCAGCGCACACTCCTTTACGAGAGGCCAGCTAGAGCACCAACACCTACGTCTGCTCAGGCGACACTCTTTCTCGGAAAGGAGAGTTATGAAGAAGACGACCAAGGCGCTGAAGCTCAACCGGGAGACGGTACGGCTCCTGGTGGATCCCGTTCTGGCCGGAGTGGCGGCAGGGGCAACAAGCCATACCTATGTCTGTTGCACCGCCACCCATGGCTGTTCGGGCTGTCTCCCCTGCGCCTGACTCGAGCCGCAGGCGCCGCGCTGCTCCGCCGGCCGGCGGGTGCGTGGCGAACTGTCCCTGAGCGCCGCGCCTGACGCTGCCTGACCCTCCGGCCGGTCGCTGAACGCCGCGCCGCGCGTCACCCGGCGGGCTGCTTCTCCGTCCCGGCGGAGGTGTCGAACGCCAGGGCGGCGCTCGCCGCCACCACCGGCGCCAGTGCCGCCGCCGCGGCGTACATCTCCTGCAGCGAGCACACCGACAGACCGTCGCGGCGGAGGGCGGCGATGCCCTCGGCGGCGGCCATGGCGCCGGAGAGGGTGGTGATGCAGGGGATGTCGTAGCGCAGGGCGGTGCGCCGGATGACGGTGTCGTCCTCGTGTGACTCGCGGCCGAGCGGCGTGTTCACGATCAGGGCGATCTCGCCGTTGATCAGCTGATCGCCGATGTGAGGCCGCGCCTCGTGCACCTTGAGCGCCAGGCGGACCTCGAGACCGTGGGCGCGCAGGAAGGCGGCGGTGCCGGCGGTCGCCACCAGCTCGAAGCCGAGCTCGGCCAAGCGCCGGGCCACCGGCAGCAGCGCCGGCTTGTCCTGGTCGTGCACCGAGAGGAAGGTCGCCCCGGCGAGCGGCAGCTTGTGGCCGGCGCCGAGCCAGGCCTTGGCGAAGGCGCTGCCGAAGTTGGAGCTGCCGCCCATGACCTCGCCGGTGGACTTCATCTCCGGCCCCAGCACCGGATCGACTCCCGGGAAGCGCCGGAAGGGGAAGACCGGCGCCTTGACGAAGACTCCCGGCACCCGCGGCTCGTCGACGAAGCCGATCGCCTCGAGGCTCTCGCCGGCCATCGCCCGCACCGCCACCGCCACCAGCGGCACCCCCACCGCCTTGGCGATGAAGGGCACCGTGCGCGAGGCGCGCGGATTGACCTCGAGGACGTAGATGCGGCCGTCCTTCAACGCGAACTGCACGTTCATCAGGCCGATCACCCCCAGGCGCAGGGCCAGCCGGCGGGCGATGTCGCGCATCGCGTCCTGGTCGGCGGCCGAGATCTTGTAGGGCGGCAGCACCGCCACCGAGTCGCCGGAGTGGATGCCGGCCTCCTCGATGTGCTGGAGGATGCCTGCCACCACGGCCTGGCGGCGGTCGGCGATCATGTCGAGGTCCACCTCGAAAGCGTCCTCGAGGAAGCGGTCGAGCAATACCGGGTGCCCGGGCGACACTTCGGCCGCCTCGCGCATGTAGCGCTCGAGGATCGAGGTGTCGTAGCAGATCGCCATGGCGCGTCCGCCCAGGACGTAGCTCGGGCGCACCAGCACCGGGAAGCCGATGCGGTGCGCCACCTCGATCGCCTCCGGCAGCGAGGAGGCGGTGCCGTTCTCGGGCTGCAGGATGCCTTCGTCGGCCAGCAGCTTGCCGAAGCGCCGGCGGTCCTCGGCGAGGTCGATCGCCTCCGGGGGCGTGCCCCAGAGCGGCGCGCCGGCGGCCTCCAGGCCGTGGGCCAGCTTGAGCGGCGTCTGGCCGCCGAGCTGCACGATGACCCCGCGCGGCCGCTCGCGCTCGATCACCGCCAGCACGTGCTCGAGGGTCAGGGGCTCGAAGTAGAGGCGGTCGGAGGTGTCGTAGTCGGTCGACACCGTCTCCGGGTTGCAGTTGATCATCACCGTCTCGTAGCCGACCTGCCGCAACGCCAGCGCGGCGTGCACGCAGCAGTAGTCGAACTCGATCCCCTGGCCGATGCGGTTGGGACCGGAGCCCAGGATCACCACCTTGTCGCGGTCGCTGGGCTCGCTCTCGTCGTCGGCGGGATCGCCGAAGGTCGAGTAGAGGTACGGCGTGGTGGCGGGGAACTCGGCGGCGCAGGTGTCGACCCGCCGGTAGATGCGGCGCACCCCGCGGCTGGCGCGCGCCCGCGCCACCGCCGCCTCCTCGGCGTTGAGCAGGCCGGCAAGCCGGGCGTCGGTCAGCCCGCAGCTCTTGGCGCGCGAGAGCAGCGGCGTCGGGATCGAGGCGAGGTCCCAGCACGCCACCTCGGCCTCCAGCTCGACGATGCCGGCGATCTCGCGCAGGAACCAGGGGTCGATGTGCGACACCTGCGCCACCTCCTCCGGGCTCCAGCCCTGGCGCAGGGCGGCGAAGACAGCGAACAGCCGCTCCCAGTTGGGGACAGCCAGGCGCTGGCGCAGGCGCACCGGGTCGCCCATGCGCCGCTCCCGGGCGGCGAGGCTGCCGTCGAGCTCGAGCGCCGAGAGACCTTTCATCAGGGCCTCGGCGAAGGTGGCGCCGATGGCCATCACCTCGCCGACCGATTTCATCGCGGTCCCCAGCGTCGTCGGGGTGTCGGGGAACTTCTCGAACGCCCAGCGCGGGATCTTCACCACCGTGTAGTCGAGGGTGGGCTCGAAGGCGGCGTAGGTCTTGCCGGTGATGTCGTTCGCGATCTCGTCCAGGGTGTAGCCGACGGCGAGCAGCGCCGCGATCTTGGCGATCGGGAAGCCGGTCGCCTTCGAGGCCAGGGCCGAGCTGCGCGAGACGCGCGGATTCATCTCGATCACCACCCGCCTGCCGGTCGCGGGATCGACGGCGAACTGGATGTTGGAGCCGCCCGTCGCCACCCCGACGCGCCGGATCACCTTGAAGGCGTCGTCGCGCATCGCCTGGTACTCGCGGTCGGACAGGGTCTGCTGCGGCGCGACGGTGATCGAGTCGCCGGTGTGCACGCCCATGGCGTCGACGTTCTCCACCGAGCACACGACGATGGCGTTGTCGGCCGTGTCGCGCATCACCTCGAGCTCGAACTCCTTCCAGCCGAGCACCGACTGCTCGACCAGCACGCGGCCGGCCGGGCTCGCCGCCACCGCCGCGGCCACCACCTCGTCGAGCTCGTCGCGGTTGTAGGCGGTGCCGCCGCCCTCGCCGCCCAGGGTGAAGCTGGGCCGCACGATCAGCGGATAACCGATCGCGGCGGCGATCTGCCGCGCCTCGTCGAGGCTGCCGGCGTAGCCGCTGCGCGGCACCTCGAGGCCGACCTCCTGCATCGCCTCCTTGAACAGCTGCCGGTCCTCGCCCAGGCGCAGCGCCGCGATGTCGGCGCCCAGCACCTCGACTCCAAGACGCTCGAGGGTGCCGCGCTCGGCGAGCGCGATGGCGAGGTTGATGCCGGTCTGACCGCCGACGGTGGGCAGCAGGGCGTCGGGGCGCTCGCGCTCGAGGATCTTCTCGACGACCTCGGGCACCAGCGGCTCGACGTAGGTGGCGTCCGAGAGCTCGGGGTCGGTCATGATCGTGGCCGGGTTGGAGTTGACCAGGATCACCCGGTACCCCTCGCGGCGAAGCGCCCGGCAGGCCTGGGTGCCGGAGTAGTCGAACTCGCAGGCCTGGCCGATGACGATCGGCCCCGAGCCGAGCACGAGGATGGAGCGCAGGTCGTGGCGTCTGGGCATGGCGCCCGACAGTCTAGCCTACGGGGGGTGCTGTCTGGATTGGGCCGGGCCGCGGGCAGGCGAATCTCCCCTCCCGCCTCGTTTGGGCGAGGGTCTACGTTTCGTCAGAGCAGCGGCCGAGGACTGCGGACCCT
>DATNKH010000460.1:0-3973 GCA_035603475.1 Thermoanaerobaculia bacterium | reverse complement strand
CCTACGACAGCCTCGGATTCGATCGCGATGCGGCCGATCCTGCGTTTCTCAAGTCCGCCGTGAGTGAACTCGCCAAAGCTGACGGAGTGGGCTGAAGCGATGAAGGCAGCGACCCCACACCAGATTCGGATTGACGGCCGTCGCATCGAGTACCGAGTGGTCCGCTCGAAGGTTGCGCGGAAGTTCCGCCTTCGGGTGGGTCCGAGTGGCGTCGAGGTCGTGCAGCCCGCTGACCGCAGCGGCGGAGATTTGTCCGCGTTTCTGAACCGCCACGGGGCCTGGATTCTCGATCAGCTCGAGCGCGCAGAGCGACTCCGCGGTGTGCGGAGGCCGACGCAGCGCCGGGCCGGGGAGATCCTGTTTCGCGGCGAACCAACACGCTTGCGGATCCAGATGACAGACTCTCGAATGCGCGGGAACACCATCCATCGCTCAGGTTGCGAGATCGTGATCCGGAAGGGAAGCGGATCGCGTATACCGGTCGAAAGGAGTCTGGAGAACTGGCTTCGCAAGCAGGCACGCGCCGAGATTGAGCGTCAGCTATCGGCCATCACGGCGCGCCTGCGACAAAGCCGGGGCCGGCTTTACGTGATGGGCCAGCGCACCAAGTGGGGCAATTGCTCGGCGTCGCGGAACCTCTCCTTCAACTGGCGGCTGATCCTCGCGCCAGGCTTCGTACTCCGCTACCTGGTCACGCATGAGGCCGTTCATCTCGCCATCCCGGACCACTCGGCAAAGTTCTGGTTGACGGTGCAGAGCCTATGCCGCGAGACGGAGGTGGCGAAGCAGTGGTTGTGCAGGCATCATGCGCAGCTGACGATCGATCTTGGAAAGGCCCTAGTGGGTGGCGTAAACTACTGATTCTATTGAATGCCCGAGGCGGGATTTGAACCCGCATCCTGTTGCCAGGGGGAGATTTTAAGTCTCCTGCGTCTGCCATTCCGCCACTCGGGCTTGGTGCGATTGTAGCAGCGGGTTGCGGGTCCGTGTCTTCCGTCACAGCGCCGGGCGCCGGGCCAGGCAGTCGCGGATGAGGGCCAGGGTCGCCTCGCGCTCGGTTCCAGCGAGCTCGAGGCGGGGTGGGCGGACGGTGGGGGAGCCCATGCCGACTTCGGCTTGGACGAGCTTGATCAGCTGCACGAACTTGGGCACCGTGTCGAGGCGCAGCAGCGGCAGGAACCAGTCGTAGAGGCGGCGCGCCTCGGCGATGCGGCCCGTGGCGGCGAGATCGAAGAGGTGCACCGATTCGGCCGGGAGGGCGTCGACCAGGCCTGCGATCCAGCCCACCGCGCCCGCCTGCACTCCCTCCAGGATGAGGTCGTCGACGCCGATGAAGATCGCGATGCGGCTGCCGAGCAGGGCGCGGAGCGCGGTGACCCGGCGCACGTCGCCTGTCGACTCCTTGACTGCCTCGAGATTCGGCAGTGCCGCGCACAGCTCGGCGAGCAATGCCGGGCTGACGTCGGTGCGGTAGGCGATCGGGTTGTTGTAGAGCATGCAGGGGAGAGGCGTGGCGCCGATCACCGCCTCGTAGTGCGCCCTCGTCTCGCGCTCGTCGCCGACATAGACGTAGGGTGGCAGCACCATGAGCCCGTCGCAGCCGCGCGCCGCGGCCTCCCGGGCCAGGGCCGCGGCCTCGGCGGTGGAGAGCGCCGCCACTCCGGCCACCACCGGGACCCTGCCGGCCGCCGCCTCTCTGCAAGCATCGAGAACCGCACCCTTCTCGGCGAAGCTCAAGGTGGCGCCCTCGCCCAGCGACCCCAGCGGCACGATGCCCTGGCATCCCTGGTCGATCAACCAGCCGACCTGGCGGCGCAAGAGCTCGAAGTCGATCGCCAGGTCTGGCCGGAAGGGAGTGGTGATTGCCGGAAAGACGCCGCGCCAGCGCATGATTGGATCTCCTGGATCTCCTGGAAACGTGGAAGGTTGAGAGGTACAGCCTCAGAGTACAAACCAGAGTACGAGCTCACGGGGAGGCATCGGGTCCGCCGTCCCGGGAGGTCGGTGCCTCTTCGGCTGCCAGCGATGCGAGGGTGGCGAGCGGCACCGGTTCGAGCGGCGCTCGGACGGTGTCGGGCTCGTCCCAGCCGCGCAGCAGCTCCAGGGCGGGGCCGCAGACGCGTCCCTGGCAGGGCCCCATGCCGGCCCGCGTGTAGAGCTTGGCTTGCCGCGGGCTCCAGGCGGGATCGAGCTTCCCCAGCGGCACGTCCTCGCACCGGCAGACGAGGGTCTCCGGTGCCGCCAGCTCTCGCAGCTCGGCCCTTGGCTGGAACGCGCGGTCGAGAGCGGCGGCGTAGGCGCGGCGGCGGTCACGCCGCCGCTGCAGGGAAGCAAGCTCGCGTGCGGGCGGTGGCGCACCGGCTGTCCCGGCCGCGCTGGCTGACCTCGCTGCCCTGGCTGCCCTGGCTGCGATCGCCGCGCCGGCTGCGACGATCCCGGCGATCTGGCCGGTGAGCAGCGCCAGCTCGAGGCCGGCGATGCCGGTGGGCTCGCCGGCGCAGTAGACCCCGCCAACGCTGGTCTGCTGCAGGCCGTCGACCCGTACCACTCGGCGGCTGGCGCTGCCGCACAGCGCGCAGCCGAGCAGCCGCGCCAGCCGCAGGTTCGGCACCAGCCCGTAGGCGCATGCCAGCAGGTCGCAGCGCTCGCGCCAGGAGCGGAAGCCGTCGGTGAGCGTCACCTCCCGCACCTCCGCCGTCGAGCCGTCGCCGCAGGCGGCGCTCACCCAGACGCCGCAGCGGTAGGGCGCTCGCCAGAAGGCCGCACGGTAGAGAACGGCCTGGGCCAGCAGGCGCGGATGGCGCCAGAGACCGGCGGCGAAGCGCGCCACGGCGCCGGCCGGCGCCTGCTCGGCCACCAGCGCGATGCGCGCCCCTGCCCTGGCGAGAGCGGCGGCGACCGGCAGCAGCAACGGTCCGCTGCCGGCGATCACCACCCGCCTGCCGCCGAGGGCGGCGCCGGACTTCAGCAGCGCCTGCACGCCGCCGACGCCCACCGCGTTTGGCAGGGTCCAACCGGGGAAGGGAAGGAAGCGCTCGCGGGCGCCGGTGGCGATCACCAGGTGCCGCGCCTCGACCCGCAGCCCACGCCCCGCATGGTCGACCAGGAGGGTCGCACCCGGCGCCGCCGCACCGGCCGCCGCATCGGGCGCGGACGCGTCCGTCGGCGCGCCGCCCGGCGTCACCTCGGGAGGAGGTTCGATGACGTCGATCACCGTCGCGCGGGCCAGGAACCTTGCTCCGCTCGTCGCGAGGCGCTCCGACCAGGCGCGTGCGAGGCGGGTCGCCGGCCGCCGCCAGACCTGCCCGCCGGGGGCAGGCGCCTCGTCGAGAAGGACGACGTTCGCCCCGGCTTCGGCGGCCCGGCAGGCAGCGGCGAGTCCTGCAGGTCCGGCTCCGACCACCACCACATCGGCACGGATCGTCGCGGCAGCTGTGGCCGCCGCGCCGGGCGCCATGGCGGCGGTGTCTTCACCGGGCGCCGTGCCGCTCCCGCCGCTCGCGGCACTCGCGGCAATCGCCGCGCTCGCGGGACCTGTTTCGACCACCATGTCCCGAGTGCAGGGGAGGATGCAGGCCCGCTGATGCGGCACGCCGTCGACGGTGACCCGGCACTCGAAGCAGATGCCCATGCCGCAGACCGGCCCGCGCGGTTCCCCGGAGAGCGATGTGCGGCAGCTGGAGATGCCGGCGCTCCAGAGTGCCGCCGCCACGGTGGTGCCGGGCGCCACGGCGATCGAACGGCCGTCGACTCGCAAATCGATCGTATGCGCCGGCGGCGGCGCCGGTGCCGGTTTCATGGCGCCGCCAGCCTGGCGTGGCCGCCGCCGCTCGGGCCGCCGGCGGCGCCGGCGCTCGCGGAGGAGCCCGGGAGGGCCGCCCGCCAGCGGTCCGGTGCGAAGGGGGCGGCATCGATCTCCGGGCGCCGTCCGGTGACCAGGTCGGCGAGCAGCCGGGCGGTGGCCAGGCTGGTG
>DATNKH010000459.1:0-16866 GCA_035603475.1 Thermoanaerobaculia bacterium | reverse complement strand
CGACGCCCTCGTGGGGGATGTCGTTCTGCTCGATCCACGGTGCGATGACCTGCCGCTCGACGTCGCAGCCGTAACGGGACAGCAGGCTGCATAGCCGTTCCAGCAGGTCCCCTCCGAGGTCCCATCGCTCCCACACCCTCGCGTCGAGCTCATAGGCCGACGCGCGGTTTCGCCGGCACGCGGCGGTCAGCCATGGATGACACGGCGCGGCTCGTGCGAGAACGTAGTCCTGCAGCGCTTCGCGCAGCTCTGGACAAGCCTCGAGCGCGCTCGCGAAGAGCTCCTCGATGCGTTCCCGGTCTTGATAGTCGAGGTTGCTGTTGTAGAGCCCCGCTTGCAGCTGCGCGAGGCCCGCGACCGCGGCGGGTATCCCCGGTGCCTTTGCCGCTCGCGCCAGGTCCTGCCAATCCAGCGTGTTCGTGCCCGCCTCCGATAGCCGGCCCACGACCGCCGCCGCGACCGCCGCCATCGCGACCGTCATCCCTTCCAGGGTGAGATGGCAGTGATCGAGGAACATCCTCCGGTCAGGCAGTGCGGGCCTGCAATAGAGGTCGAACACGTCCGGCAGATCGACTCTCGTCACACCGAGGCGCTGGCAGGAGTCGCGGAGGACGGCCATGACAGCGTTGCTGACGCCGCTGGCGCGCCGGAACTGGTGGTTCCAGCTGGCGGCATCCACCTGCGCCCGGAACGCCGCGCACGCGGACTCCCGCCGGCCCAGGCCCCACAGGGCCTTGGCGAGGAGACCCTGGCTTGCCGCGCAGGCGCCGCCGTCGAGCGCGATCAGCCGCTCGCCCGCCAAAGCAGCGGCCTCATATTCGCCTGCCGCGAGCCTGCTCATCGCGCGGTCGTAGGCGCGATACCAGGTCCGAACACCGTCGCCGGTGAGCCAATAGACAGGGTGGGGTACGTCGACATCCGGCAGGTTCACCTCGGGCACCACCCAGACGAGCGGCACCTTCGCCAGCCCGGCCAGCCTCGCCAAGAGGTCGACGTGCCGGATCGCGCGCTCCCGCACCCGGCGCTCCGCCAGGTCCTTGAGACCAGGCACTCCACGCTCTTCGAGGGCCGTAGCGGCGTCTTGGAAATCGGTCAACCTCCCTGCCGCGCGCGAGCCGAGGTCCGGCCCGAGCCCCGACCAGACCCAATTGTTGCCGGCGAATACGACCAGCAGCGAAGGGTTCAACTGCAGCGAGGCCACAGCCACCTCCACCAGCCCCTGCTCGGTCAGCGCCGGAAGCGCGAGATCGATCACCTCGAACTGCCGAGGACCCGCGGTCTCCGCGAGCTGTCGCGCGAGGATCGAGGCTGGCGTGACCCGTGGGCGATAGAACATGCCGGCGGCTGCCGACTCGCCGAGGAGACAGATGCGGTGCGGCAGGACGGATCTCCTCGGTTCCAGCCGCATACCGTCCGGCCGCGCGAAGTGCCAGGCTTCGCCCTCTCGCACCGGTACGAAGTCGAGGATGGGCCGAGGGTAGGGATTGTCCTTTGGCTGCCCTTGGGAGGGCGGCAACTTCCCGCCCCGCTGGCCGTCCGGCGGCTGCCCCAGCAGCCCGCTCGCCTGCAGGAGCCTGGCCTGCTCCAAGCCTTGGGGCGTGCTCAAGAGCTCGGCCAGCTCACCGCAGATCCGCTTGCGAACCTCGGCGGTGTCGCGCGTTGAGCCGGAGGATGCAGCTTCGAGCGACATTTGTCTCACCAGGGCGGCAGCGCGCGGGTACTCAGGCTCAGATGAAGGTATAAGTCGAGTGGACGATGCCGGAGGCTTCACGGCGCGGTCGGTCCGCCCAGTCCTCTGGGACGGCGTCGAGATCGATGAGGAAGTCTTCCAGGACCAGCGCATCGAGGCGGGATGACGCCATCGACCGCATGGCATCTTCCGGCGTACAGACGATAGGCTCGCCGGCGACGTTGAACGACGTGTTCAGCAGCATCGGGCAGCCGGTGCGCGCGTAGAAGGCCGCGAGCAGGGCCGCGAAGCGCCCAGCATGCCGGCTGTCGACTGTCTGCGGCCGGGCGGAGCCGTCGACGTGGGTGATGGCTGGCAGTTCCAGATCGGAGCTGACCGGACAGGTCTCGAGCATGAAAGGAGATGGATGACCGAGCGCAAAGTGTCGCTCGGCGAATTCCAGCAACACGCTGGGCGCAAAGGGGCGGAAGTCCTCCCGCTTCTTGATCATCCGGTTGATGCGGTCGCGAATGTCCGGGCGCCGGGGATCTGCGAGGATGCTGCGAGAGCCCAGGGCGCGTGGACCGAACTCCATGCGGCCGTGAAACCAGCCGACGACGTTCCCTGCCAGGAGGCGGTCGACGACCGCGGCCAGGAGCTCGGCCTCGCGGCCCCTGAAATCGTGCGCCGCGATGCCGGTAGCCGACAGCAAGGAGGCAACGCTCGCGGCACTGAATGCGGGGCCCAGGTAGACGTGCGTGAGCGGCCCGCGCGCGGGCCGCTGCCCGGTGAGCGCCGCATGCGCCAGCGCGGCCGCTCCCAGGCACGCGCCGGAGTCGCCGGCCGCGGGCTGCACGAACAAGCGGGTGAACGGTCCCTCCGCGAGGATGCGCCGGTTGGCCACGCAGTTGAGGGCAACTCCTCCCGCCATGCACAGCTGCGGTGAAGCGACCTCCTCCGCCAGGTACCGGACTTTGGCCAAGAGGACCTCCTCGAGCAGCGACTGCAGGCTCCGCGCGAGGTCCTTATGGCAAGGGCCGATCTCCTCTCCGGGCTTGCGCTCGGGCAGCTCCAGTAGGTCGCGCAGGGCGTCGGTGTGCATGCGCGCGGTGCTCCGGAAGTCGAAGTACTCCATGCTCAACTCGAACTGTCCTCGCCCGCGCAGCTCGATCAGCCGCCTTAGGGCACCGAGATAGCGAGGTCTCCCATACGGAGCGAGACCCATCACCTTGTACTCGCCGTCGTTGACGCGGAAGCCCAGGTAACTGGTGATGGTGCTGTACAAGAGGCCCAGGGAATTGGGGAAATGGACCTCTTCAAAAATGTGGACGCCATGTCCATGGCCGCGACCGTAGGTGGTGGTCGCCCACTCGCCCACCCCGTCCACGGTCAAGACGGCGGCCTCCTCGAAACCGGAGAAGTAAAAGGCGCTCGCGGCATGCGACTGGTGGTGCTCGAACGTCAGGATGGGCCCCTCGAAACCGATACGCTCGCGGATGTCACGCTCCACGTGGAGGACGTCCAGGTCAGGCAGCCCGGACCGGGGGTCTTCCTCTTGCCTTGCCCACAACTGCCGGGCCAGCTTCTTGGTAGGTGATTCATAGTAGGCAAGAGCATCGATCTCGTGGATGCCGACACCGCCTTGTCGCAGGCAGAAACGCAGCGCTCCGAGCGGCAGGCGGGGATCGTGCTTCACCCGCGAGAACCGCTCCTCTTCCGCCGCGGCGACCAGGTGGCCGTCGGACAGCAGGCAACATGCCGACTCATGATAGCCCGCGGACAGGCCGACGATCTTCACTGCAACATGCCCGCGAGTGGCTCTGGTCGCTCGAGCTTGGCTTCCCCCTGGGTGGGGCCATCGTCAGATGAGGCCTTCACCCAAGCGGCCTTCTTCCCTGCTGCAGCCTGGTCGAGGTAGGGCTTTGCTATCTTCTTCTCCCGCGCCAGAATGGATAAGTACTGGATCTCATCGCTGGTGAGATCGGGGTGAAAGAAGTCGAAGACGATGACGAAGCGCGGCTCGTCACTCTCGTTCCATGCAGCATGGAGGAAGGAGTCGTCGAAGACGATACACCGTCCCACTACCTGCTCGATCTCGTGGTCGCCGACCCGCAGCTTGCAGCCCCGCGGGACCTGCAGCGGCAATTGACAGCGCAGCTTGGCGTTGGTATAGCCACAATGGGGCGCGATGTAACTATGCGGGGCCAGAGCCGAGAAGAGCGTCGTGCCGAACTCTGCGACCCCAGGAATCGCCCGCAGCAACCTGGCCGTCTCGGGGCAGAGGCGGCAGGTCTCCTCGACCACGGCGCCGAAGACCCACAGATAGGCCGCGGCCCATTCGCCGGTGCTCGTGTAAGAGCGGTTCACCCTCGCGAAGTCCGCGCCAGCCAGCAGTGCCGTGAACTCCTGCTGGATGAGGGGAAAGGAGGCCTCCAGCGTGGCCACCCAGGGGAAGGCCCGCGGGTCGTGGATCTCGCGGGTCGCGAGGCCGGGATAGTAGAGCGTCGGGCGCTGCAGCTCGAATGGCGAGAGCAGCGGGAAGGGCCGCGGCGGACCCGAGGAATACTCCTCGATCGCCCTGGCGAACATCGCGTGGCGGCTCGTCGTCTCCGGGCTCGTCACGGACGCCCGCAGCAGCCCCTTACTGATCCATGCCTCGAGCAGGCGGCGGAAGATCTCGCGCTCGACGTTCCACCTTGCCGCGGCATGCTCATAGGCCTGCTCCGCGGTGTGGGCGTGCGCGAAGAGCAGGAGAAGTGCAACCTGGCGCGTGGGGAGCTCTAGAGCTTCCCCCGCCCCGTCGTCGCCCGCGCCCGCCTGTAGGCTGCCGGAGGGAGTGAGACGAAATCGCACTCGTGATGGTACGGCATAGGACGAGTTCCAATCGAACTGGCTTTCCATGGTTAAAGCCCTCGCAAGACACAGCCGACGTTCTTGGCTATGAGACTGACACCTTCGAGCAGGCACCGTCAGCGGTGGCCCAGTGGAAGAACCCTGGATTGAACAAGCCCTTCGGATCATACCGTTGCTTGACTTCACGCACCACGGGCCAAGCCTCGCCAAACTGCCGTTCGAGGCGTGCCTCATCGAGCCGGACCGAACCCGTGAGGTAGTAGGTGCCACCCATCGACATCGCCAGGTCGACATATCCCTGCGCGACTGCCAGGGTCTGCGCGGCGTAAGCCGCAGGTACGCGCGAGTAAAGGCCAACGCCCATGATGAGCGGTTCCTTTGGCACCTTGAGCATCGACGCAGTGATCGTCTCGGTGGTCATCGGCCACAGCACGGTGTGTTCGACATTGACGATCTGCGGATGAATGTGCGTCTCAACCTTGCGAATGAAACCCTCGAGAGCTGACCAGGGCAGCAGGACATCGGTGAACACCTGAGCCACCTTGGGGGAAAAGGCTTGTTGCTCGGTGTGCGCCAGCAAGATGAAGTCGGCGATGCTAAGGTCCTCGGCGTAGATCCATTTTGAAAAGCTTAGATCCGCAAGCACCTCGGCGTCGTCGATCGCCGCCGCGCCGTCGGCTTCGACCGTGACATTCAAGGGGTACAGATAGGAATGTAGCGGCACTCTCCGGCCGTTGATCAAGCGCTGACCGTGATAGCAGGGCCTCAGCATCCCGTCCATGAAGTGAGCTCGTTTCTCTTCGACGAGCACCGCCTGGTCGGCGAGATGGGCATTCAAGTCGTCGTATTGGAGAAAGTAAGTTCGCACGTGCGGCGGGGCACGCCGAAGGCGTTGGCGAGCGCGAGTGATGATGCCGAATTGACCGAAGCCGCAAAGAGCGTGCTCGAACAGGTCGGTGGTCTCCTCGCGACTGCAGCGCACGATTTCACCACTGTGATGAACGATCTCCAGCTCGAGGCAGTAGTCCGCCTGAGTGCCGTAGCGAAATGAGGAGAAGCCGAAGCCAGCCGCCGACAGGGTGCCGCCGACGCTGGTGCGAAGATAACTGGTCAGCACCGGGGGAATCCAGCCCTGCTGCAGAGTTGCCTTCACGGCCTCGTGCCACTGTGCTCCGGCTTCCGCCTCGAACCAACCCTCCTGCGCGTGAATCGGGCCAATCGCCCGGAGCTCGCTCATGTCGATGATCACTCCCCCCTCGTTGAGCGCCTGACCCCCAAACGAGTAGCCGCCGGCACGGGGAGAGATGGACAGGTCGCGGTCGTAGGCGTACTTGACGACGCGCGCGACCTCCTCTGCGCAGCCGGGCCGGACGAGGATGCGCGGGCTCTTTCGGACTATGCCTCCGTAATCGACCGCGACCTCGGCGAGCGCCACCGGCGAATCCGTCACCTCGCCTCCGATCAGCCGCCTCAGATCTGCCTTCAAGCCTGGGTGAAGCATTCCCGTGCCCATTCCCTATGGCGCCGAGCCGAGGTTCGGGGGCGCGAGCGTCAAGACCGAGGGAAGCTGTTCTGGCGCCGCCAGGCGCAGCATGCCATAGCCGATTCCAGACACGCCCACCATCAGCCCGGGAGTCTCGATGCCCATGGGTAGTCCGCAGCGCCAGCCATGGCGCTCGATGTCCTCCACGATCTGCGCCGTGAGCCGGTCGATGTCCGCGCCGAGCCGCAAGGCGGGTCTCAATGCATTCGCCGTGAGCAGGAGCTCCATGTTGCCGAGATCGCCGTGGCAGAGCGAATGATTGCGCCCGAAGCCGCGCGCGAGAGTTGTCCTCACCGCCGTGTCGAGCTCTTCGTCAATCCCTGGTAGGTTCTCGTGGCGCAAGATGATGGCGCGTGAGAGTCCGATCCCCGGCGCTCCATGACACCAGTTGACTTGATCGAACCGGTCGTTCTCGACGCGGACGTCCGGCCAGTTCCCGTGAGCGGGTGAGAACAGGCTTCGCTCGTATCGCAGGGCCTGGAGGGCCGCCGCACGGAAGCGCCTCTGGCCGGTCTGGACCGACAAGGAGAACATGGCCGCAGCGATGCCCGCGGCCCCGTGAGAGAAGCCGGTCATCGGCGCAGCGGCCTCGCCGGTCGTCACCCACCCGATACCCTGAGGAGCTCGAATCGCTCCCTGCAAGACGTGCTCCCCGCAGCGCTGCATGACCTCGAGCACCGCCGGCCGGGGAGAGCATTCGTAGAGTACGGACAAGGCGGCGATGCAACCTGCCGACCCGCTGAGAAGATCGAGCCTGGTGTCGCGATCAATCAAGTCTGGAAGCGCCTCCACCAAGTGGAAAGCCTCGTCGATCAGGGAGGCTTGGCTCCACAAGGACGCGAGGTGGCACAGGACATAGACTACGCCCCCGAGACCCTCGAACGCTCCCGGGCGGCTGCTGACCGCAGCGTCCTGCGCCAGATCCTGGAGGAGAGTGCTACAGGTCTTTCGAGCCAAGCACGTGTACTTGCTCTCTCCGCTGGTATGACCGAGATAGGCGAGGAAGAGCGCCACGCCCGCCTGACCGCTGTAGAGACTGTTGCCAAGGAGGGCGATCTTATAGGCGCTCTGACTCGTCTGCTGAAGCCCCAGCCAACGCACCGCGCCATCGTCGTGCATGGCCCAGTCCGAGAGATAGTCACCGATCCTGGCAGCGACCCGGACCAGTCTCGATCGAGAAACGGCAGCATCGGGCGCCGACGACAGGATGGCGCCGCGGCTCGCTTCTCGCTCGGGGTTCGCGGTGTTCAGTATGGCGATGGAAGCCCGGATGAACCACTCCTGCCGCCGGAGGTCGCGATCGCCAAGACGTCTCAGCCGGCCGCGCGTGAGCTCCAAGGCCGAGGTGGCGAAGAAGTCGCTCACGGGCACACCGCCGTCCAGCCACAGGTCCCGCGAGGCCGGGCGCGCGGTGAACAGAGGGATGTCCCCTCGCCGCAGCGCCTCCTGCTCGGCGCCGATCACACGCTGCAGGGCGGGGCTCGCCGGCACGTGCTTCCACAGCTTGTCGAAGAAGCGGTCGCGATCCAGGCCGTCGCGTAGAAAGTGGGGGTGGAAGCTCTCCCGGAGCATCCAGCCGTACATCGACGTAGGGCGCAGCAGAACTCGCACCTCTTCCTGGGCCAGGCGCGAGAGCGGACCTTCGTCGGCCAGCAGGTCGTCCCGGTGGTTCACCAAGCGCCCGTAGACGTCCTTGAAACCGCTGACGATCTCGTCGGCGAAGTCCACTGCCAGGAGTGGCCGTCCTTGCAGCGTAGGACGATGCCTCCCGTCAACGGTAACCTGCCGAGACTCGCGAGCAAGGTGCATCTGATCCGTGGCTTGCTCTGCCCAATAGGGCTCAGGCCGCGGCGAAAGCTGGCCGTCAAGACCACCCAACCCACTGATGTCGAGCCCGGGGGATGTCTCATTCTCCCATTTACGGACCGGCAACAGACCGATCTGAACGATGGAATCGTGCAGCAAGCTCACGGGGCCCGAGTCACCCTCCGGCAGACCCGGCTGCAGCATCGACTCCAGATCGACGAGCACGGGATGCTCACCAGCGGCAATGATGTTCTCGAAATGGATGTCCGTCGCGCGCAAGAGATAGAGGAGAGCAAGGAGTCCTCCCTGCCTCTGGAAGAAGCGGCATACATCGTCCGTGGAGTCACAACCCTTTGCGCCCACGTATTCCATCCACCCGTAGACGCCGCGCTCGAGCAGGACGACAGCGCGGAAGGGCGCCAGCGCCCCCCACTCATTGAGCATTTGAAGGAGGTGTTGAAAGCGTGCATCGATGGCGAGCGATCTCGGCTTGTACACGAGCTGGAAGCCCGAGGCAAACCTCAACACGGCAACCGCGCGTCCACCGCGATGCCGGTCACCGGCGCCGGCGTCGATGTTCAGCAGCGTAGCCGCCGAGTCGGAACCCGGGAAGGTCGAGATGATGAGCGGCCAGTCGGCGCAGAGCCGCTCGAGGAGCTCGAGGGTGGTCACCCGCCATCCTGCGGCACACTCGACCAACTGCCGGGCCAGCACCGGGTACTCCCTGAGCAGCCCGAGCGCGACCTCTGGATCCCGCAACCGTGTGACGAACTGCTGAAAGCGCCCCTTGGGATCGTCTCCGGTCAGCTCTCCCCGCAGTCTGGCGACGTTCAGCTCCACCACCAGCACGCGCAGCGGCCAATCGATGAGCTCCTGCGGCAGGGTGCCTATCAGGAGGTCGCTGATGGCAGCCGGCCTCACCGGCACGGCCGGGTGAGCGCGCATCAACTCCTCGACTGCTCCCAGCAGCCGTGCGTGGGCATCGCGGATGATGGGTTCGACAAAATCCCAGAGCTCGGCACCCGCATGGCTCTGCCACCGAGCAGGAAGAGTGAGGCGCGGCCGCTTCGCGGAGCGGTCCGCGAAGCTCTCTTCGAGGCTGACGGCCCAGTCAGGTTGACGAGGCCGGTGCCGTGGCCCGCTCTCAAGTACCTCGCCGAGGAGGTTGGCCAAGCCGTCGCGGCTGACGCCGTCGGCGGCAAGGCGCTGTTCAAAGAAGTCTCCGGCATCGAACGGGGCCTGTGCGCGCCAGCGCGCGAGTCGCCGCTCGCCCCGATCGAGATCGATCGGCCCGCGCGCGTGGTCCGGCGATGCGAGACGTTCCCGCAGCGACAAGGCGTAGCAACTGTAGGAGCTAACGTCCGGCGCGGCCATCAAGCCGTCCTTGCCTCATAGCAAGCAACGTCGCGACTGAGATTGTGCATTTGTTCTCCGCCTACGGACCGTCCGCAGGATGGTCGAAACAACGCCGATGGGCGACTCCTCCGCTCGCCCATCAGCCCACAACTGGCTGCTGCAACAGCAGCAGTAAATCTCTGAGGACACGCCCTAAACGCCTACGGTGCCGTGTCGCAGCTCCAGCAGAGGCACGAGGACCCACCGACGACTTCTTCCAGCGCTTCATCGGTGAGCTCGACCAACCCCGCGGGGTTGGCGGGAATGAGTGCTCGTTCCTCAGCCGACAGTTGGGCCCAGAAATCAGCGTGCTTCCAGGCCTGAACGACCTCTACGTTATCCATCGAATACTCCTTTCCGTTGCAAGCTGGTCATTGACTCCGGAGTGGGTGAATGAGCGGAGGACTCGTCCCTCCAGACCGGTGCTCACTCCTACGGCGATGCCCGGGCACTCTCCGTAAGACTATTGTTTCCCTCGACGAGCACGCGTGGCACTCAGCAGGGCCGGCGTTCCGATTCCGTCGTGACCAGGTTCCTGGCTCACCGCCGCCGCCCAGAAGTGCCTCACGCCAAGATATGCCTTCGCCGTGATCAGATCACCCGATTGATAACCGATCTTGAGGTGATTGACTGTACGTGCGAAGGTGCTCAGGACTTCCTTCCCGAAGGCCACCGAGGCCTTCAGCAGGTGAGCCGGCCACTGCAGCCGATCCGACTGCTCGGTGCAGTATCCAAGCCAGCTCAGAAGAGCCTCCCGCTTTTCAGGGAGGCAAGCTCCCGTCTTACTCAAGTATTCGAGCAGTGCCTGGAGCCTGGCTCTGCCGGCAGGTCCATCGTAGATGGAACATTCGAGGCCAATCTGGGATTGGACTGTCTCATCGACTGTGAGATCCAGGCTGATGGCGTCGGCGAGGGGCTCGAGGCCCTCGATCTGCCGGCAAAGCTCCTGGCTGCTGCCGGGCCAGCAGATCTCCTGAAGGTAGGTCACGATCTGCTCCGGCATCAGACCCCTGATGCATAGACGAACCGCATCGCTGGTCCTGGCGAGCATGACCCCGACCTCGAAGATCACCGCACGCGGCGGCAGCGCGGCATAGCAAGCACGTAGCTTCAGCCGCTTCCCGCTCGAGAGCGGCCGCCCCAGGAGGCGCTCGATCAGGGCCTCCGCGAGCCGGGGGTGGCTGCACGCCGCCGCATCGTCAAAACCGAAGAAAAAGCTTGGGACAGGAAGGACCGGTCCACCAGCCTGGATGTCGAACTCCAGCCAGCTGTCGTGGATGGGCTCCAACCCATCGCCGCCGCGATGCCAATCTGCGAGAACCTCTTGCACCTTCCTCCAGATAGGATGGAAAAGTGGCACGGCGGGCAAGGCAAGCGGGTTCTCACCCGCCCAAGCCCCGCGGCTGCCGTCCGCGGCAATGACCGCGACCAGGAAGTCGGCATCTGGAGCCTGGCTCCCGAGCTTGCACTCGAAGCCGAAGTTCGACGATGGCGGCAATGCCGCCGCCAGTTCCGAGACGCGAGCAACGGTCTGCGGCGAGACAAGCCGAGCCGGGAGGTAGGCAGCGACGACGTTCAGATAGTCGAGAGTGCTATAGTGCATGTACGCTCCGTCACTCATCATCCGCAGGATGCGCCCTTACAGCGCCGATGGGCGACTCCTCCGCCCGCCCATCAGCGCACCACTCGCGTGGCTGGGGCCACATCTCGTTGCTTGCCAGCGCTCTCGCCTCATCGGCTGCGGGCGCGGACGTAAGGACACGCCGAGACAACTATGGTACGGTGTCGCAACTCCAGCAAAGGCACGAGTTACCACCGACGACTTCCTCCAGCGCTTCATCGGTGAGTTCGACCAACCCAGCGGGATTGGCGGGAATGAGTGCCCGTTCCTCTGGGGACAGCTGCGCCCAGAAATCTGCATCCTTCCAGGCCTGAACGACCCCTGCGTCTTGCATCCAAAGCTCCTTTCGCACTCGCTGCAAGCGAGTAATAGGCAGCCGGCGCGGGTTAAACGAGCGGAGGACTCGTCCCTCCGGACCGGTGCTGACACCTACGGCGATGCCCATGCATCTCCGTGAGGCTCCGTTAGCTGGTCGCCACTGCTCTTGCCTCATCGGCCGCGGGTGTAGAGCCGCGGCTGTCGGCTTCGAGCTGCCTACTGATCAATAACGCGTAGCCACCTCCCTTTCGCAGCAGGTCGGCATGGGTACCACGCTCGATGATCCGGCCTTCACTGACCATCAGGATACAGTCGGCGTCGCGGATTGTGCTCAAGCGGTGGGCGATGACGATGCGCGTGCAGGTGAGCCGGCTCAGCTGGCGCTCGATACGTTCCTCCGCCACGACATCGAGATGACTGGTCGCCTCGTCTAGGAGCAGGATCCTCGGCTGGTTGATCAGCGCCCGAGCCAGGGCGATGCGCTGGACTTGGCCGCCAGAAAGCGAAGCGCCCTTCTCCGCGATGCGAGTCTCGTATCCCATGGGCATCTCGAGGATGTCGGCGTGGATGGAGGCCTGAGTGGCCGCGCGTTGGACGTCCTCGAACGCATGCTCGGGCCTGGTCAATGCGATGTTTTCGCGGATTGAACCAGAAAAGAGAGAAGACTCTTGGACCACGACGCCGAACTGACTCCGCAGTGCCCTCAAGTCGAGCTCACCAAGGGGCAACCCGTCATAGAGGATTTCGCCCTCGGTCGGAGCATAGAGACCGAGCAACAGCATTCCTAGAGTTGTCTTCCCGGAACCGGTAGGACCGACGATGGCGACCTTTTGCCCGGCCTCGATCGTGACCGAAACCTCCTTCAGCACGAAAGGCGATTCGGCAGCGTAGCGAAAGCCCACGCTGCGTAGCTCGATCCTGCCGCTGAGCTCGGGCGCTGGCCTGTCGCTACTCACCGCCTGTTCCGGTTCAGCCGTGAGTACGTCGAACAGCCGCGCAAAGTGGGCACCGCCGAACTGCAGCTGCTGGACGATGGCGACGAGAGATGAGAGCGGGAGCAGTACGGCAACGCCAAGGGCGCTGAAGGCCAGCATCGTCCCGAGGCTGAGCTGCCCGGACAGCACCATGCGAGCGCCAACGAACAACAGCGCCAGCGGCGCCAAGGTGTTCAAGCCGGTGGTCGAAGTGTTGATGAGGGCCGCAAGGTAATTGCGCCTCAGGGCGATGTTCAACCTTCCGAAGAAAAGGTTGGACCATCTCTCGAGGGCTTGCGGCTCGGCTCCAGCCGCCTTGAGTGTGACGATACCGGTCAACGCCTCTACCAGGTACCCCTGGGACTCAGCGTCGGCCTTGAGACTTTCTTGCAACAACGCGCGCACCTTGGACGACATCATCAGCGGCACCGAGATCTGCAGGGCGCCGAGAACCAGGACGATCAAGCCATACTGCGGCGCCTCGACAAGAAGAATCGTCAGATAGACCAGCACCAGGCTACCGTCCAGCACTGCGGCGAGGACCTGGTTGGTCAAGACTTCGCGAATGATGCTGTTGCTGTTGAGGCGCAGGATCAGGTCGCCCGTACTGCGCTGCTGAAAGAATGGCAGGGGCAGGCTGAGCAGGTGCTCGAAAAAGCCAAGCATCATCTCGGAGTCGAGGCGCGCTTGGAGGTAGATTAGCAGGGCGAAGCGGAGGTAACTCGTGACGATCTGCATCAGGACGATGACGGCGAGGCCGAGGCCCAGCATCGTCAAGAGCCCGATCAACCGCGATGGGAGAACCTGGTCCACGACTACCTTGGTGGCAACGGGCAAGACCAGGCCCAGTCCCTGAAGGAGAACCGACGCCGCCAGGATCTGCCGGAGCACCGTGCCGATGCCAGGGACGCTCAGCATGTACCGGAGGTAGGTTCGCCAAGGTCCCGCGGTCTTCTCAGAGCGGCGGCTGAAATGGATTCCGGGTTCGAACGTCAGGATTACACCGGTAAATCCGGCGTCGAACTCCTCCGCCGTCATGCTCCTGCGGCCGATGGCCGGATCGACGAGATCTACCCGATGGGGAGACCAATGCTCGACGACGACGTAGTGCTTGAACTCCCAGAAGACGATCGCCGGCAGCGGCACGAGCGGGAAGTGCTCTGGCTCGCCCGAAAAAGACCGCGTTCGCAGGCCGAGCTGGCGTGCGACGCGGGCGATCATGCTAGCCTTGCACCCGTCACGTCCGGTGCTGATGCACTCGCGGCACCCGGAGATGCTCGTCTTACGTCCGTAGTAGCCAAGGATCATGGCCAAGCACGCGGCGCCGCACTCGGCGTTGCTCTGTTGGAGGATGACCGGCACTCGCCGGCGCTGCCAGCGGTTGCTACGCGGCGAGGAAGGTGGAGATGGCATCGGCGACGCTCCTCACCTCACGGAGCCGAACCCAGGCACCAAGCTCAAGACGCGGCGTGATCCGATCTCCACGTCCACCCTAGAGCTGCTGCCAGAGTAGGTAGCAGCAGGCAGCCCGCCGGTCTTCGCTTCCACGCGGGCGACCGCTACCGCGGCGGGTCCGCTGACGAACTGCGTGGGCACATCATGCAATGCAAATTTACTGCGGATGGCATCCGGGCCCAGCACGGCCGGCTCGATTCTGGCGATGCGCGCCACCAGGTCTGCCTTGGCATCCCCGACGCGCACGAGCACTCTCTGTCCCAGCTGCAGCCGGTGCAGACTGTCGGTTGGCAGCAGCACCACGACGACGAGCTCGGAGCGCCCCAGGAGGCCGCTGTCATTACCGGTCACCAACCCGACGCCGCCGATCGTAGCCGGAACCTCGGCGCTCCATGCAAGTCCCGCCAGGAGCGCCAGCCCGGCCAGCAGCAGCCAGAAGTACGGGAACAACCTGGGCTGCACGAGCCTCAGCAGGACGATCCGCTGCTGGTTTTGAAGATAGAGACGAAGCGACTTCTCACGGAAAATCCCCGTCCCTTGCGTGCTCATGTTCATTTGCCTTGCAACGTTTCGACCGGATTCGCCCTTGCCACCCGTCGCGTTGGAAGGTAGCTGGCCAGGGCCGCCACGGCCAGCAGGAAGAGGGACAGCCCGGCGAAGCTGAGCGGATCCCCTGCGCTGATGCCATAGAGAAAGGACGCCAGAATTTGCGACAGGAAGAAGGCACCGATCAGTCCGAACGCCACCCCGATTGCCGCCAGCGTCATGCCCTGGCGCACGATCAGGCTGATCACTGCGCGCGGCTGCGCCCCCAGTGCGATGCGCGTACCGATCTCGCGCCACCGACGGCTTACTGAATAGGATAGAACGCCGTAGATCCCGATCGCGGCCAGCAACAGCGCCAAGCCGCCGAAGGTGGAGAACACTTTCGATACCAGGCGATACTGCCAGACGGAGGCCCTGCGAACTGCGCTCATCGTGGCGACCTCGAATACCGGAATCCCCGGATCGAGGCCACGGATCTCGCGCCGCACCGCGGCCGTGAGCTGCGCGGGGTTGCCGCGCGCCCGGATGACGATACCGTTCTGGCGTGACGGCAGAAAGGGGTAGGAGAGATACGCGGCAGGATACGCCGGCCTGTCGAGGCCACCCGTCTTGAAGTCACGAACCACACCCACGATGGTCAGCCAGCGCGGGTGCTCCGCATCCTGCAGCTGCAAGCGCTGCCCGATCGCCTGGCCCTTCGCGAAGAACCGCTCGGCAAGGGCCTGGTTGACCACCGCGACAGGCGGGTTCTCCCATCCCTCTGTATCGCTGAGGCTGCGGCCGAGCTCGATTGGTACGTTCAGGGTGCGGAAGAATCCCGGAGTGACGCCGGCCCAGCTGATCCGCGGCTCCTGACCTTGCGGGAAGGCCTTACCCGCGATCTTGATCGTGCAGACGCTGCCGCCGCCGGCCAGGGGGATCAGGCTGGAACCGTAGGCAGCTTCGACCCCCGGCAATGACTCGATGCGCTGCAAAGTGGCCCGCAGCCACCTCACCTTGGATCCGTCGTCGGCGTAAGCCTCTCCTGGCAGATAGCTGCGCAGGGTCAAGAGCTGCCTCTCATCGAAACCCGTCTTGGCGTTCTGCAATGCAAAGAAGCTGCGGACGAAGAGCGCTCCGCCGATCAGCAGCATCACCGAGAGACCGACTTCCGCCACCACCAGCGCGGATCGCAGCCGAGAGCTCCCGCGACCGGCGCTCGCTGCTCGTCCCCCCTCGTTGAGGATGCTCACCAGATCCATCCTGGCGGCCTGAAGCGCAGGGACGAGCCCGAACACCAGACCCGCGGCAACGGCCGCCGCCGCGGTGAAGCCCAGCACCGGCAGGTCGAGCGAGAAGACCATCCAGTACGGTACTTGGGCCGCAGGAGGGAACAAGGACTCGATGCCCCGGATGGCCGCGAGCGCCACCAGTGCCCCTGCGAGCCCCCCGCCCGCGGCGAGCAACATGCTTTCGGTCAATAGTTGGCGGACGATGCGCGCTGGCGACGCGCCAAAGGCCGCGCGTAAACCGATCTCACGTTGGCGGCTAGCAGCCCAGGCCAAGAGCAAGTTGGCGACGTTGGCGCAGGCGATCAACAGGATGAAGGTCGCCGCGCCCATCATGGTGAGACTCATGACCTGCATGCCACGCGACACGAAAAGCTCGCGCAACGGCATGACCCGCAACTGCCAGCCGGCGTGGACCTCAGGGTACTGGGCGGCAAGTCGCTCGGCGATCGTCGCGGTCTCGGCTTGAGCGCGGCGCCAGACGACGTGTGGCTTCAGGCGCCCCACCACCTCGACTTCTCGCTCGCTGCGCGTGTGACGCGACAGCCGCGGCGTCATGGCTACCCACGCTTGCTGCTTGACGGGGAATTGGAAGCGGGCGGGCATGACCCCGACGATCAGGTGAGGGACATCGTCTACCCTGGTCCACTGGCCGACGACGGCTGGATCCGCTCGGAAGCTACGCACCCACAGTGCGTGGCTGAGCAACACGGCACCCGGTCCTCCTGGCCGATCCTCCGCCGCCGTGAAGGATCGCCCCAGGACCGGCTGCACGCCGAGCATCGAGAAGAGGTTGGACGAGACCGCGGCGCCCTGCACCAGCTCCGCATCCCCGGGGCCGGAAAAGGTCAGGCTGATCTCGGCGTAGCCGGCGAGCTCGGAAAATGACGAGCTCTGCCGCTGCAGATCGGAGTAGTCAAGAAAAGAAATCGCCTCTTGATCCCCACCCGTATGGTGATTGATGCCGACTATGGCACCAATCTTGTCGGGATCGGCAAAACCCAAGGGGCGAAGCAACATGGAGTACACGACGGAGAAGATCGCGGTGCAAAGGCCGATTCCTAAGGCTGCGCAGCCTAGAGCCGCGAGGGCCAGACCCGGGCTTAGAGTCAAAGTGCGGAAAGCAAAGCGGATATCCTGTAGGAGGCTCTGCATAACAGCATGCCCATCTAGAACTGTTCGTAGTCTACCATACTATCAAATTGGAAATCAAGGGGCACATTAGTCACCAAGATCTGCTGTGTTGTAACTGTCGCAAGACGATTGATTGCCGATGCTGCGCGGCCGCAGGCTCGACGTCCCCTCCCAGCTAGAGTGCTGCGACTGGCGACGAAGAGAGCGTCGGAGAGGCGGTTGACGTAGGGCGCCACGAAGGGGCCGATCGCCTCCTGGCGGGAGATGGCGACCAGCAGCCGCTC
>DATNKH010000458.1:0-5405 GCA_035603475.1 Thermoanaerobaculia bacterium | reverse complement strand
TAGACGGCCGGCCGTCGCGCTCCTGGAACGGGCCGCAGCTTTGGGCATGGCCCATTGGGCGGGCGAGCCCGTGCTGGTCGTCCTGGCCTCCAACCTGCCGGCCCTGGCGGTGCAGCCCCTCCTGCCGGCGCTCGCGCTGCGGCGGCCGGTGCTGCTCAAATCGCCTTCGTCGGAGCCGCTGTTCGCCCCCGCTTTCCTCGCCGCCCTGACTCGGCGGGAGCCGCGGCTGGCCGGCGCGGTCGGCGCTGCCACCTGGCCGGGTGGCGATGCCGAGCTCGAGGCGCCGTTGCTGGCCGCGGCCGGCGCCGTCGTGGCCTACGGCGGCGCCGAAGCGCTCGCCGACCTGGCGCGGCGCGCCGCGGGGAAGCGGTTCGTGGGCTACGGGCCGAAGATGAGCCTGGCGGCGGTCGAGCTCGGCGCCGGCGCCGCGGCACCCGAGGCGCTCGCCGCGGGCCTGGCGCGCGACGTCGCCCTCTTCGACCAGCGCGGCTGCCTGTCGGTGGTGGCCGTCTACGTCGCGGGCGGCCTGGACGCTGCCGCTCGCCTCGCCGGCCACCTCGAGGCGGCGCTGGCCGGCCTCGCGGCACTCTGGCCGCCGGGGCCGGCCGCGGCGCCGGCCCTGGCGGCGGTGCAGCAGCTACGCCTGGAAGCCGAGCTGCGCGGCTTGCCGCGCGCCTCCCTGCCGCCCGCCGCCGGCACCGTGCTGCTGGAGCCCGAACCGGAGCTGCGGCCCTCGCCCGGACTTCGCACCGTCCGTGTCCACCCCCTTCCCGACCTCGACTGCCTGCCGGAGATCCTGGCGCCCTGGCAAGGCCGCCTGCAGGGCGCCGCCCTGGCCGGCCCCGCAGCCTGGCGCGTGGCGGCCCGCCTCGCCGCACTCGGCATCTCGCGCTGCACCGCGCCCGGCAACCTGCAGTCCCCCGACGCCGCCTGGCACAACGGCGGCATCGATCCGCTGGCGGCCTTGACCCTGGCAGGCGAATGAACCGAGCGGGCCGCTGGCCACCAGCCGCCGCCCGCGAAGCGCCCGCTGCTACGCGGGCGGAGCCTTGCCGCCGAGGATGGCGGCCAGGGCGGTCTCGGGCGAGGTCCAGGCGTTGTCGGCAATGCGGCCGATCTCCTTGCCCTCCTTGCCTCCGAGGTAGACGATGCCGGTCGGCACGGCCTTGATGTTGTTCTGGACGGCTGGCTGCTCCTTGCCGAAGTTGGGCGGCAGACCGAAGTACTCGAAGTGGATCTTCGCCCCCCGGAGCAGCTGCTCGAGCTTGATGACGTGCGGCACGATCTCGCGGCAATGCGGGCACCAGCTGCCGTAGAAGATACGCACGGTCACCGGCCGCGGTTCCTTCTTGAGCGCGGCGACGGCCTGGGGGTTCGGAGTGTAGCTCGCGGCGCGCGGCAGGTACTCGGGGTTGTGGGCGGTGACCTCGTTGGCCGACCGCAAGCCGAGCAGCGGCGGCGTGATGACCAGGGCGGCGCTGATGCCGTCGGCCTTGAAGTGGACCCCTTCGTCCTGGATGTCGAGGGCGCCCTGCGTCGACAGCACCGCGTCGGACAGCAGATCGACGGAGCCGTCCGGCTTCTTCTGCACCTTCATCAGGTTGACCGTCTGCGCGACGCCGAGGCCCGGCGAGAGCAGCACCGGCGACAAGAAAGAGGAGGAGGAGATGACCAGGTAGGCCGCCGCGCGCTGGCTCAAGTAGATCTCGGCCGGCACCTGCTTGCCGTTGACCATCAGCACGTAGTCGCCGGTGCGCTCGAAGTCGCGCAGCACGTGGTCGGCCGGCACGCGCTGGCCGGCGGCCGGCGCCGGCGCCAGCGCGACGAGCCCGGACAGCAGGGCCGCGGCGGCGGCTTTCCAGGCTGGGGCGGCGGGAGCGCGTCGTCGAGTCGGGAGCGAAGAGTCGTTCATGCGTGGGGCCTCGCAGATGGGTTGCCGGGCGTGGCGCCGCCGCTCGCGCCGGCCGTCCGCCGCGGCAGGGGCGGCAGACCGGAGAAAGTGGAGGTGACCCGCCCGTCCTGGACCGCGAACGAGCGCGGCAGGCGGCGATAGAGAGGGCGCAGCAGCTCGGGAGGGGCTTCGACGATCTTGAAGGTCGGCCCCCAACGCCAGAAGAAGAGGCGTTGCCGCTTCGCCTCCGACGCGGTCAGGACCCACACCGCCGCCGCGCCCGGGGCATCGGCGTAGGCGTTGAGCCCGGCCACCGCCCTGGCCAGCGCCGGGTCGTCGATGTCGTCGAGCACGACCAGGTGATTGCCGTGGTCGAGCTCCGGCGCCACGGTGTCGAGGCAGACCGCCCCGGCCCGAGCGCCGGCGGCGCTCCCCCCGGCAGCGCCGCCGCCTCCCCCGCCCCCCCTGCCGCCGCCGCCGCCGCTGCCGCCGCCCGCGCACAGCGTGCTCATCGTGGCGCCCGGCGCGAGGCGGGTCGCCAGGTTGTCGAGCGGCAGCTCGGGCGCCCGCCAGGCGAACACCGGCACCGCGATGGCGAAGAGCGCGACCAGGGCCGTGCGCAGCGGAGGCAGCCGCGGTTGTTCTCGGTCGCGGCCGACGAAAGCCAGCGCCAGGGGCAGCGCCAGCAGCGCCAGGTCCTGCCAGAAGGCCTCCGCCGGGGTACGCTGCACGAGGTTGCCGAAACAGCCGCAGGAAGTTGCCGCGCTGGCCTGGCCGTGTGCCGCGAGCCAGTAGGCGCGGCCGTTCAGCAGCAGGAAGAAGACCACCAGCAGGCTGGCCGGCACCAGCACCCAGAGCCGCCGCACCGCGAGCAGCAGCGCCAGCCCGATGCCGGCCTCGAGCGCCAGGGCGAGCAGGGCGAGCACGCCGGCGGGCAGCAGGCGGTCCAGCCCGTCGGCGTGGATCTGTTCCGCGAAGGCCGCCGGGTCGAGCGCCTTCCCCCAGACCGCGGCCAGCAGGATCCCTCCCAGCACGCAGCCGCCGAGGGTGCCGATCGCGCGCCCGAGCCGGCGGGGCGGCCGGTACGACGGCGAGCTCAGCGGCCGCAGCGGGAGCGGACGCGGCGCGCGCAGCACCGGCGCCGGCGGCCGCGCCGGCGAGGCGGGGGTGCCGCCAGGGTGGGGGGTGGCGCTGGCGTCGGGAGGGGCCATGGCTCAGGTCGATCTCGGCTCGTTCAAGTCGCTCTCGGCTCGCTCAGGTCACTCTCGGCTCGCTCAGGTCACTCTCGGCTCGCTCAGGTCGCTCGGCCCGGGTCCGCCGTTCCCTGTACGACCGCCCATCCTAGTTGCAGCCTTCCGGCTCCGCAAGCCACGCCGGCGACGCCCGCCCTGGCCGCCGGCCGGTTCATGGCGCCGCCAGGGCCAGCGGCTGCACCCAGCGCAGGTGGTCTCGCAGCTCGTCCGCGGTCGGGCTCGCGGCGCGGTCGAGGAAGGGCTCGAGAGGGCCGCAGTAGAGCAGCTCGCCGCCGTGGATGCCGCCGCCGGGGCCGAGATCGACGATCCAGTCGCAACGCGCGATCAGGTCGGGGCTGTGCTCGACCACCACCACGCCGTCGCCGCGCTGCACCAGGCGCCGCAGCGTGTGGTAGAGGACGTCGATGTCGGCCAGGTGCAGGCCGGTCGTCGGCTCGTCGAACAGGAACAGCCGGCGGCCCTCGGAGGCCGGGCGGTCGAGGAAGCTGGCCAGCTTCAGCCGCTGCGCCTCGCCACCCGAGAGGGTGGAGGTGGCCTGCCCGAGGCGCAGGTAGCCCAGGCCGACGTCGGCGAGCAGGCGCAGCCGGCGGCACAGGCGCCGCTGGTCGGCGAAGACCACGAGCGCCTGCTCGACGGTGAGCTCGAGGACCTCGGCGATGTTGCGGCCGCGGCAGCGCACCGCCAGCACCTCGGGACGGAAGCGGTGGCCCTGGCAGGTCTCGCACGCCACGGTCACCGGCGCCATGAACTGCATGTCGACCTCGGTCAGGCCGGTGCCCTGGCAGGCCGGGCAGCGCCCGCGCTCGACGTTGAACGAGAAGTGGGCGGCGTCGATGCGGCGGAGCCTTGCCTCGGGGGCGGCGGCGAAGAGCTTGCGGATCTCGTCGTAGGCCTTGATGTAGGTGATCGGGTTCGAGCGGCTCGAACGGCCGAGCGGCCGCTGGTCGACCAGCGTGACGTCGGCCAGCCCTTCGAGGCCGGTCAACGCGTCGCACTCGCCGGGCTCGACGTCGACGACGCCCCGCGAGCGCTGGTAGGTGCCGTAGAGCACGTTCTCGACCAGGGTCGACTTGCCCGATCCGGAGACGCCGGTCACCGCCACCAGGGTGCCCAGCGGCAGCTCGACGTCGATGCCGCGCAGGTTGTGGGCGCGGGCGCCGCGGATCACGACGCGCGGCAGCGCCTCGAGCTCGGCGTCCAGGGAGTCCCACCCCTGCTCGCGGCGGAAGCGGGCGACGTGCTGGCGGGCCGGGGTGCGCGGCCGCTGGCGCAGGTAGCGTCCGGTGAGCGAGTCCTCGTTGGCGAGGATGGCCTGGATCGGCCCCTCGGCGACGACGAAGCCGCCGCGCTCGCCGGCCGCCGGGCCGAGGTCGATCACGTGGTCGGCGCCGCGGATCAGGGTGCGGTCGTGCTCGACCACCAGCACGGTGTTGCCGCGCTTCGCCAGGTCGCGAAGCAGCGACAGCAGGCGGCCGCTGTCCTGCGGGTGGAGGCCGATGGTCGGCTCGTCGAGCACGTAGAGGGTGGTGGTCAGGCCGGAGCCGAGCGCGGCGGCGAGGTGGATGCGCTGGGTCTCGCCTCCCGAGAGCGTGCGCGCCTGCCGGTTCAGGTTGAGGTAGTCGAGCCCCACCCGGTGCAGCACCTCGACGCGCTCGGCGACCTCCTCGAGCAGGTGGCCGGCGACCTCGCGCTGGCGCGCGGTCCAGCGGCGCGAGGCGAGCCAGGCTCGCAGCTGCTCGATGCTCTTCTCGCTCAGGCTGGGCAGGGTCTCGCCGTCGAGGCGCACCGCCACGGCTTCGGGACGCAGCCGGGCACCCCCGCAGTCGGGGCAGGGGGTGTAGGAGCGGTAGCGGGCGAGGAGCACGCGGACGTGCACCTTGTAGGTGCGCTGCTCGAGCCAGGCGAAGAAGTCGTCGAGGTTGACGAAGCGGCCGCGGCCGCTCCAGACCCACTCGTGCGCGGCTGCCGGCAGCTCCGCCCAGGGCGCATCGACCGGGATGCCCCGGCGGCGCGCCGCCGTCAGCAGCTCGTCGTAGAGCTCCTCGTAGGCCGGCGTGTTCCAGGGCGCGATCGGGTGCTCGGCGAGCGAGCGGCGGGGATCGGGGATGACGCGCTCGCGGTCGATGCCGATGACCCGCCCGAAGCCCTGGCAGGCCGGGCAGGCGCCGAGCGGCGAGTTGAAGGAGAAGAGCGGCGGCGTCGGGCGGCGCATCCCGTCGCCGCACACCGGGCAGGCGAGATCGCGGCTGTAGAAGCGCAGG
>DATNKH010000457.1:0-2434 GCA_035603475.1 Thermoanaerobaculia bacterium | reverse complement strand
CCGCCGTGGTCGCCGCCTTCCGGGCCGCGGCGCGGCGCGCCCGCGCGGCGGGTTTCGACGTCGCCGAGATCCACGCGGCGCACGGCTACCTGATCCACGAGTTCCTGTCGCCGCTGGTCAACACCCGCGACGACGAGTACGGCGGCTGCTACGACAACCGCGTGCGCTTGTGCCTCGAGGTGGCGGCCGCCATCCGCTCGGTGTGGCCCGAATCGCTGCCGGTCTTCGTCAGGCTGTCCTGCACCGACTGGAAAGAAGGCGGCTGGGACGCCGATCAATCCGTCGAGCTGGCGCGCCGCCTGCGTGACCGCGGCGTCGATCTCGTCGACTGCTCGTCGGGCGGCGCGGTGCCCGACGCGAAGATCCCCGCCGGACCCGGCTACCAGGTGCCTTTCGCCGAGCGCATCCGGCGAGAGGCCGGCATCGCGACCGGAGCGCTCGGGTTCATCACTGCCGCGGCGCAGGCGGACACCATCGTCCGCGCCGGGCAGGCCGACTGCGTGCTGCTGGCGCGCGAGTTCCTGCGCCACCCCTACTGGCCATTCCACGCGGCGCGAGAGCTGGGAGCCGTCCTCCCCTGGCCGCCGCAGTACGTGCGGGCGGCGCCGCCGGGGACCCCGGTGCGTCAGGCGCCGATCGGCGGCGCCGAGGACGGACGCTCGATCCCGTAGACCACGATCTCGAGGTCGAGCGCGGGGAGACCGAGCTCGCGCCCGGTGGCCAGCCGCTCGAAGCGCAGGCCCAGCTTCTCCATCACCCGTAGCGAGGCCCGGTTCTCCGGCTCCGCGATGGCCTTCACCCGCCGCAGGCCCAGCTTCTCCCAGCCGAAGCGCAGGGCGGCGCCGCCCCCCTCGGTGGCGAGGCCGCGTCCCCAGAGACGCTTCGCCACCCACCAGCCGACCTCGACATCGCTCGAGACGCGCAAGGGCTGGAGCCCGCAGACCCCGGCCAGCTCGCCGCTCGCCCGCTCCACCAGCGCGCCCATGCAGCAGCCATGGGAGGCCAGGTGGCGGCGCTGGCGGGCATGGAACTCGGCGATCCGCTCCTCGTCCCACCGCATGCCGCCGCTGATGTAGCGCATCATCTCCGGATCGCCCACCATCTCCCGGAACCCGGCGTCGTCCCCCGGCTCCCAAGGGCGGATCAGCAGGCGGTCGGTCTCGATCAAGAAAGGCCCGTGCACGGCGGCCTATGATAATGCGCATGGCAACCGGCGTCACTTTCGCGGCGGTGCGTCGGCTCGCCCTGGCCCTGCCGGGCGTCGAGGAAGGGACCTCCTACGGCACGCCGGCCTTCAAGGTCCGCGGCAAGCTGCTGGCGCGGCTGCGCGAGGACGGCGAGACGCTGGCCCTCAGGGTCGGTTTCGACCTGCGGGATCTCTTGATGAACGCCGATCCGGAGACCTTCTACATCACCGATCACTATCGCGGCTACCCCTTCGTCCTCGTCCGCCTGCCGCGCGTCACCCGCACCCGTCTCCGCGACGTGCTCGAGGAAGCCTGGAAGCATTCGGCGCCGAAGACCCTCCTCGCGGCGCGCGCCCCTCGCAAGCCGGGCTAGCCGCTCGCTGCCTGAGCGGGGCGCCGAGCCCGGCCTCCTTCGCAAGCGACGGCCTGTGAGAGATTATGCAGCTCTGCATTATACTGATCTGCATAAAGAAGTTCGTGAATCGGCATGCGGACTGGACGAGTCATGAGACACAAGATCTTATTGATCGCAGCTCTCACCCTCAGCCTTGGCCTCAACAGATCGTACGCTGTCTCGGCCGAGGCGGTTGCGGCACCGTCCAAGGGTCTGGACGAAGTCAACCGCGCCCTGCGCTGGCGCACGGCCTCGATCACCCTCGTTTCAGGCCGCACCGTCCCGCGAGCGACACGCGTTCGAGTTGACCGCGAGAGGGCCTCTTGGTGGGTCGAGGGCAAGAAGGATCACGCGCCCATCGCCGATGTCCGCCGCATCGAAACGCTGCCGGAGAGCCGGGCCGCGCGAATCCTCGTGCCCGCCGGGGTCGGCCTCGTCGCCGGCGCAATCGCCGGATACGCCTTGGGTTCAGACTCGCCGGGCGCCTTCCCCAATATCGGCAGGCCATCCAAAGGCAAGGGTGCCACCGTGGGCGCCGCGTTGGGAGGTGCGGTCGGCGCGGTGATTGGAGTGCTGAGGGGCAAGCGCGAGGGGCAAGTTGTCTATAAAGGGCCAATCGACCGCCCGGCCGGCCGTGCCGAGGGCGATCAGGCGGCCAGGGGCCGTGACGCGTATCTGGAATCGCTTCTCCGCCCCTAGCACTTGCGAAACAGCTAGTGTAGTGTCCAGCAAATAACTAGACAAATGGTCGAAGTTGAGTTACCCTTGAGCATGCCTCGCAGACTCCCGGCCTTGACGCTCGACCCCAGCGACCAAGAACAGCTCGAGCGCTGGTTGACCGCGCACGGAACGC
>DATNKH010000456.1:0-2684 GCA_035603475.1 Thermoanaerobaculia bacterium | reverse complement strand
CTTCGCTCTCGGGTTGTCGACGAAGAGCTTGACCAACCGGTCGGGCGCGGTGAAGGGAAGCGGGCGGGACCGCGTGGGCTTTCGAGCGCCTGCCCGGCTTCGATCCGGCCGCCTTCGCCGGGGTTCGCGCCGAGCCGCTGCCGGCGCCGGGGCCGGGCGTGCGGCTGGTGGGCAACGACCGTTCGGCCGAGGCGCTGCGCGCCGCCCGCGCCAACCTCGAGCGCGCGGGCTTGCAGCAGCGCGCGCAGCTGACCCGCGGCGAGGCCGCCGACTGCCGGCCGCCCGCCGGGCGCGGCCTGTCTCCCGGGCTGGTGGTGATCAATCCGCCTTATGGCGAGCGCGCCGCCACCGACGCCGACCACTGGCGCGAGCTGGGCAGCCTGCTCAAGCACCACTTCCAGGGCTGGCGCGCCGCGGTGCTGGCAGGCGGCGAGGGCCTCGGCAAGCACATCGGCCTCCGCCCCCGCCGGCGCCTGCCGGTCAAGAACGGCCCGCTGGACGCGCGCATCCTGATCTTCGATCTCTTCTGAGGCTCCTCTCATGGCGTCCCACGGTGGTCGGTAGTGGGTCAATTTCCCTCGGCGTCCCTTTGGGCGAGGGGCCGAGACTGCGGGGGCGGTGGACTTTGGCCCTCGCCCAAAGGGACGCCGAGGGAAACTGACCCACTACCCGGTGGTCGCCAGAATCTCCCTCGAAGAGTTCGCCTCTATACTCCTCCGGTATGGACGGCGTTCGCGAAGTCGCGGGCGGCAGCCGTGGCACCGATCCGCTCCGACTCCGAATCCTGGTGAGGAGGACCCCTTGCAAACGTTGATCGAGGACCTTGCCTATGCAGTGCGAAGGCTGCTCAAGGACCCGGCGTTCACGCTCGTGGCCCTGGCTACCCTGGCGCTCGGGATCGGCGCCAACTCCGCGATCTTCACCGTGGTCGACGCCGTCATCCTCCGCCCGCTTCCCTTCACCGCGCCCGACCGGTTGGTCAAGCTCTTCGTCGACAACCCGAGAGCGAAGTTGACCGACGCCTCGGCGTCGCCGCTCGACATCGAGGACTGGCGGCGCCGCGGCCGCGCCTTCGCCGGGCTCGCGGGCTACAGCACCACCGGGGGAGACCTTGCCTTGACCGGCGCGGGCGAACCCGCGAACCTCGCCACCGCCTACGTCACCGCCGATTTCTTCGCGACGCTCGAGCCGCCGACCGCGCTCGGGCGCACCCTCCTCCCGAGCGACAGCCGGCCCGGCGCCGACCGGGTCGTGGTTCTCGGCTCCGGCATCTGGCGGCGGCGCTTCGGCGCGGACCCGGCGGTCCTGGGCAGGACGCTCACCTTGAACGACGCTCCCTTCACCGTGGTCGGCGTGCTGCGCGGGGACGCCGGCTTCCCCACCGCCGACGTCGACGTCTGGGCCCCGGCCTCGGTGATCCGCGAGGACGAGATCCCGCGCCTGCGCCAGCTGCGGTGGATGAAGGCCATCGCGCGCCTCCATCCCGGCGTCACGCTGGAACAGGCGAGAGCGGAGCTGGCGGCCGGTGCCTACGCCCTGGCACAGCAGTACCCGGCGAGCAACCAGGGATGGACCGAGGCGCGCGTGGTCCCGCTGCAGAGCTGGATGATCGGCGATACACGCAAGCCCTTGCTCGTCCTGTCGGCAGTGGTCGGGATGGTGCTCCTCATCGCCTGCGCCAATCTCGCCAACCTGCTGCTCGCCAAGGCGTCGGGGCGCGGCCGCGAGATCGCCATCCGCGCCGCGTTGGGGGCCGCGCGGTCGCGGGTCGTCCGCCAGCTGCTCACCGAGAGCACGCTGCTCTCGCTGCTCGGCGGCATCCTCGGGCTGTTCGCGGCGACCTGGACCGTCAAGGCGATCGTCGGCCTGAGCGCGGGCCTCTTCCCCCGCGCCCAGGGCATCGCCGTCGATCAGCGGGTGATGATCTTCACCCTCCTGCTCTCGCTGCTCACCGGGGCGCTCTTCGGCCTGGCGCCGGCCGTCGAGCTGTCGCGCCAGCAGCCTGGCGACAGCCTCAAGCAGAAGACCGCCACGGGCGGGCGCGACCGCCGCCGCCATCGCCTCCAGGGATTGTTGGTGGTCGCCGAGACCGCGGCGGCGGTGAGCCTGACGATCGGCAGCGGACTGGCGGGCAGGAGCCTATGGAACCTGGTCCGGGTCGATCCCGGCTTCGATTCGGCCAACGTCCTGGTCGCCACTTTCACCCTTCCCGAGTCGCGCCATCCGGAGAGCTCGCAGCCCGCGTTCCTGGGAGAGATCGAGCAGCGCCTGGCCGGGCAGGCCGGCTTCATCGCGGTGGGCGGGATCCAGCGCCTGCCGCTTGCCGGCCGGGGAGCCGAGCGGGACATCCTCACGGCGGTGGGCGAGCCCGCGCCAGCTCCCGGCCAGGAACCGACGGCCACCTTCAACCCGATCAGCGGCGACTACTTCCGCGCCATGGGCATACCGATGATCAAGGGTCGGGCCTTCTCCCCCCAAGACGACGCCGCGGCGCCGCCGGTCGCCATCATCAGCCGCACCGCGGCTCGCCGCTACTTCGGAGAGCGCGACCCGATCGGGCGGGCAGTCCGCAGCGGCAACGCGCCGCCGATGCGTATCGTGGGCGTGGTGGGCGACGTCAAGAGCCGCGACCTGGCGGCGGCGAGCGAGCTCGAGGTCTACGTGCCGTTCGCGCAGAGGATGCG
>DATNKH010000455.1:0-12352 GCA_035603475.1 Thermoanaerobaculia bacterium | reverse complement strand
CCTGGGCTTCCTCGGGTTCGGGGACGAGTACAAGGTGATGGGGCTCGCGGCGTACGGCGAACCCTCCTTTGCCCCCCGGTTGCGCGGGCTCGTACCGGCGCTCGCCGACGGCACCTTCCGTCTCGACCTCGGGTATTTCCGCCACCTCAGCGAGGGCGTCGACATGACCTGGGACGACGGCGCGCCGTACCTGGGCCTCGTCTTCACCCCGGCTCTCGAGCAGCTCCTGGGGCCGGCGCGGCGGCCGCAAGAAGAGCTGAGCCAGCGCCACCGCGACCTCGCCGCCTCGCTGCAACAGGTCTACGAAGAGCGGTTCTTCGCCCTGGTGCGCGCCCTGCAGCGCGCCACCGGGCTGCGGGCCCTGGCGCTGGCCGGCGGCTGCGCCATGAACTCGCTCGCCAACGGCAAGCTCT
This sequence comes from Thermoanaerobaculia bacterium, assembly GCA_035603475.1. Taxonomy (GTDB): domain Bacteria; phylum Acidobacteriota; class Thermoanaerobaculia; order Multivoradales; family UBA5704; genus JASLEW01. Next base: position 11,939 of record DATNKH010000455.1, on the reverse strand, counting down.
TCGAGCGCACCGACGTGCGGGAGGTCTACATCCAGGCCGCCGCCGGCGACGCCGGCACCGCACTCGGCGCCGCTCTCTGGGCGCACCACGCGGTGCTCGGCGCACCGCGCGGCTTCGTCATGGAGCACTGCTCCTGGGGGCCGGCCTACGACGCGGCAGCGGCGCGGCAGGCCATCGCCGAGGCGATCCCCGGCTCCGGCGGGCGCGACGGGAGCTGGGGCGAGGTGCGGATCGCCACCGCGCCCGACGAGCGGCTCCTGGCCGCCGAGACGGCCGCCGCCCTGGCGCGCGGCGAGGTCGTCGGCTGGCACCAGGGACGCTCCGAATGGGGGCCGCGAGCGCTGGGCAACCGCTCGATCCTGGCCGATCCGCGGCGCGGCGACATGAAGGCCCTGCTCAACGCCAAGATCAAGCGCCGCGAGTCCTTCCGCCCCTTCGCCCCTTCGGTGCTCGAGGAGCGGACCGGCGAGTGGTTCACCATCGACTACCCGGACCCCTTCATGATCAAGGTCTATCCCGTGAGGGCGGAGAAGCGCCCGCTGATCCCGGCGGTCACCCACGTCGACGGCACCGGCCGCCTGCAGACCGTCTCGCGACACGCCAACCCGCTCTACTGGCGGCTCATCCGCGCCTTCGAGCAGGCCACCGGCGTGCCGATGGTGCTCAACACTTCTTTCAACGAGAACGAGCCGATCGTCAACACCCCGGGCGAAGCGCTGGACTGCTTCCTGCGCACCCGCATGGATCGGCTGGTGCTGGGCACGGTCACACTGGCCAGGATCACGCCCGATCCGAGAGTGCCGGGTGAACTGGTGACGTTGCCATCGTGAGCAATCCTGAGAGCCTCCGCATCCTCATGGTCATCCACACCCATTGGACCCGCGACCTCGGGGCGCCGCGGGTGCAGCTCGAGCTGGCCGAGGAACTGCGCGCGCTTGGCCACCAGGTCGAGAAGTTCAGCTACGAGGATGCCTTCCCGCGCCACGCCGTGCCACGCCGGCGCCCCGGCGGTCTGGCCGCGCGTCTGCGCGCCTACCTGGCCACCAATCTGAGCTTCGCCGAAAAGGCCGCGGCCCACGTGCGGACCCACGCCAGCCGCTTCGACGTGATCGATGCCAACCAGACCGACCTGCCGTACCCCAAGCGTCGGCTGGGTTTCTCCGGTCTGCTCGTCGCACGCTCGGTGGGGCTGATCCCCTCCTACCACGAGTTCGAGCGCTTCGCCGCGGCCCGTTGGCCGGAGCCGTCCTCGGCCAAGCAGCTGGCGCGGCGCGTGTTGACCTATGCCGGGCAACGGCGCCGTCTGCGCGACGTCGCCCGCAGCTTCGAGTGCGCCGACTTGATCAACGTCTCGAACGTCGACGATCTCAGGACGGTCGCGGAGACCATGGGCTTCGGCGCGAGGGTGGTGATGTTCCCGTTTGGCCTCTCGGCGGCTCGGTGCGCGGCTTTTCTCGGCCAACGGCGCAGCGTCGCCGACCGGATTGGTGCACGCACGGTGGGTTTCATCGGTGCGTGGAACAGCCGCAAGGGGGCCAAGGACTGGCCACGCATCGTCGAGCTGGTGCTGGCACGGCTGCCCGATGCAAGATTTCGGTTGTTGGGCACCGGTTATACACCCGAGTACGTGTTGCAGCATTTCCCGCCCACCCTGCGGCCGGCCGTGGAAGTGGTTCCCGCTTTTCGCAGCGACGAGCTGCCCGGCCTGCTTGCCCCGGTGACCGTCGGCGCCTTCCCCGGCTACCTCGAGGGCTTCGGCTTCGCGGTGCTCGAGCAGCTCGCAGCAGGCCTGCCGACCGTTGCCTACGATGCTCCTGGACCGCGCGAGATGATGCGCCGGCTGTCGTCGGCGAGCACCGTGGCGCCGGGAGACGTCACCGGCTTTGCCGACCAGCTGGTCGAGCTGCTGACGTTGCCGGCCGAATGCTACGCCGAGCGCTCGGCCGACAGCACGCGGGTGGCCGCCCAGTTCTCCTGGCAGGAGATCGCCCGGGCGACGAGCGCCGCCTACTTCGCGGCCTGGGAGCACCAGCGGGACCGCTCCCGCCGGGCGACGTGACGAGGGCCACCATGGATGCCGCCGCGGCGCTCTACCGCGACAAGCAGCGGGGCTACTTCAACTATCCCCGCCTCGACCTGCTGGCAATGCTGCCCGCCGGCGGCGGCCTGCGGCTGCTCGAGCTGGGAGCGGGTGACGGCGCCACGCTGCGCGAGGCGAAGGCGCGCGGGATCGCTTCCTACACGGTCGGCGTCGACATCGTCGACGCCGCGGCACCGGGCGGCGGCTTCGTGGGCGTGGCCGCTGGTGGCGCTCTCGGCGCCATGGGCTCCGCGGGCGCGGTCATGGACGGCCCCCCGCAGGTCGATCGCTTCGTGGTCGGCAACGTCGAGACCATGGATCTGGACCTGCCGGCCGACCACTTCGATGCCGTGCTCTGCGCCGACGTGCTTGAGCACTTGATCGATCCCTGGCGGGTGGTCCGCCTTCTCGCGTGCCATCTCCGGCCCGGCGGCCTCTTCCTCAGCAGCATTCCCAACCTGCGCAACCACCGCGCCCTCGCCCAGATCGTGCTCAAGGGCGATTTCCATTATGCCGAGGCCGGACTGCTGGATCGTTCGCACCTGCGCTTCTTCTGCCGCAAGAACGTCCGCGAGCTATTCATCCAGGCCGGCCTCGTGGTCGAGGCCATGGAAGACAACATGGGGGCATATGGCCTCAGGCACAAGGCGATCGATTTCCTGAGCGCCGGCCTGCTCCGGGACTTCTTCGTGCTGCAGTTCAGGACCCGGGCGAGGAAGCCCTGGACGCCGGCTGCCGGGTGCGGCGGCCCATGAGCAAGCCCCTGGTCTCGATCGCGATGGCGACCTGGAACGGCGCTCGTTACCTGCGCCAGCAGCTCGACACCCTCTACCGGCAGACCTGGCAGAACCTCGAGGTGGTGGTCAGCGACGATGCCTCGACCGACGGCACCGGCGAGGTCCTCGCAGAGTATGCGACGAGCCGCGGCCTGCACTACTCGGTCAACCCCATCCGCCTCGGCCTGGTCCAGAACTTCGCGCGCGCCATCTCGCTCTGCCGAGGCGAGCTCATCGCGCTGTCGGATCAGGACGACCTGTGGAAACCGCACAAGATCGAGACGCTCGCCAGCAAGCTTGGCGAGTTCACCCTGATCTACTGCAGCCCCCTGGAGATGCTCACCACCGGCGGCCAGGTGGTCCTGGACACGGCGACCAGGCATGTCGCGGAATTCGCCCGGCGGTGCGGCACCGGATCTCCAACGCGCTGCCTGATGGCGGAGAACTGGGTGGTCAGCCACACCGTGCTCTTCCGGCGTGAGCTCGTCCGCCACGCCCTGCCGATCCCAGCACACCAACCGTTCCACGATGGCTGGCTGGCGCTCGTGGCCTCGACGCTCGGCGGCATCCGATATCTCGACGAGAGCCTCCAGATCTATCGCCAACATCCGGAGAGCCTCACCTACATCCGCCCGCACCAGAGGCGGGGCGCACGGCGCGCGCTGGCAGCGGCGCTTGACGGCAGCTTCCGCGGCGAGTGGCGTCGCCACTGCGAATTTCACACGGCGCGGTTGCAGGATGCGGCGGCATTGCCGCGACTCGGCGACGACGACCGCGCGTTCCTCGCCGAGCTGCTGGCTTACTACGGCTCGGGCCTGCGCCGGGGCCACCACTGGCATGGCTTCCGCAGCGGACGGCGGATCGCGCCGTTCATGGCCACGCTGAGCCACCGCCGGAGACGCTGGCGGTTCGCTCTCCGCGCGCTCCTCGGCGGCATCTGAAGGAGCCGCCGCGCCCGCCCCCATCGTCGCCCGCGCACCAGGGGAGTCTTGCCTGCAAATCCTGAAACTCGGCCCCCGGTTCATGGTCCGCGCCCTGCGGCGAGGGGGCCGTCAACTGGCAGCCACGACCCTCGAGCTTGCGGTTCGGGGTGCCGCGTCCATGGCGCCGGCCCTGCCAGCAGCGTCGCGGCCCCCGCGCTCGATCTTCGTGCTGCGCAACAACGACATCGGCGACCTGCTGGCGATCACGCCGCTCTTCGAGGCGCTCCGCAGGCACTTCCCCGAGACCTTGACCGCAGCGGGCGTCGGCAGCTGGAACTTGCCCGTCCTTCAGCACAACCCCTACATCTCGGAGGTCCTGACCATCAATGCTCCATGGTTCAACAAGTACCAGGACCAGCGAGCCCCCTGGCGCCGCTTCCTCTACCTATGGCGCTCGCCAGAGGTGCAGGAGCTGGCACGACGCCACTTCGAGGTCGGCATCGACGTGCTGGGCAGCGGCTGGGGATCCTTGCTGATGCTGCGCGCTGGCATTCCCTACCGGCTGGGCGTGCGCGGCTACGCCGGCGGCCACTCCGCAGTGCACGCCGCGGTCACCTTCAACCCCTCCGAGCACGTCGGCCGGTCAGCGCTGCGCTTCGCCGAGCTGCTAGGCGCCACCCAGCTGCCGCCCTGCAGGCCGCAGCTTTTCCTGACGGCCGAGGAAGCGGCGGCCGGCGAGCGCTGGTGGGCCGCTGCCGAAGGCGGCTCGTGGCGCCCTCGGGTGGTGATCGGACCGGGCGCAGGCCTGGCCGCGAAGTGCTGGCCGGCGGAGAGCTTCGTCGCCCTGGCCGCGGGGCTGGCTGCAACCGGCGACCTCACGCTCCTGGGGCTCGGGAGCGCGAGAGAGGGTGACCTGGTGGCGGCGGTGGCCTTGGCGGCGGGAGGCTGCGGCCACGCCGAAACGCCCAGCTTGCGTACGGTTTTCGCACTGGTCGCCGCCAGCGACATCGTGGTGTGTAACAGCAGCATGTTGCTGCACGTCGCGGCTGCCTTCGGCAGGCCGACCGTCGTCCTCCTTGGCAGGGCGTTTCCTTCGGCCAGCCTCCATCAGGCGCAGTGGGGGTATCCCGGCATTTCTCAGAGCCTCGGCCGTGAGCCGGGGCAGCGCGAGGATGTGACCACCCCCGCAGCAGCCTTGAGGATCGTCCGCGAGCAGCTCACCAAGCTAGCCGCGCGAAGCCCGAGAGCCTAGTGTCCCGCTCGGTTAATTCGCATGCTAATCGCGCCGTCATCCGCGTTCCTGGCAAGGCGTCGCCGACGAGGCATAGTCGAGCTTATGTCGAGGAGGCGCAACGCAGCCAGGGACGCGGAGGGCAAGCGAGTAGTATGCGAATTAACCGAGCGGGACACTAGGTTCCAACCGCCGATGTCACCCGCCGTGAAGGGCGATCCCCCTCGCACCCGGAGAGCCAAGCCACGTCGTTCTACGAAGTGAGACCATCGACGAGCTCCGCGAGCTCCTCAGCGTGCCGCCCGCGCTCCGGAGCTCAGATCGGTGTGATGCTCGCCGGTCTCGCGGTGGCCTTGACGCTCGGCGCTTATGCGCGGCACGTCTACCCGGTTCCGTCGAACGACTCATCTGCTTTCGTCCCACCCGCCATCCTGTTCGCAGCCGGGCAGGGCTTGCGCGACCCGCTCTCGAGCGTGTCGATTCGCCCGGGCGACGACCGGTACTTGCAGTACCCGCCGCTCTTCCCGCTCGCCGTGGGACTCCTGATGCGGGAACCGAATCCGCAGGCCGCCTTCGCCGCGATCGGCGCGCTGGCTGGCATGGACGCCTTGCTGCTTGCCTGGTTGCTCGGGCGGATCATCCGCCGGCAAGGACGCGGGGGACCAGGAAGCGCAGCTCTTGCCGGCGTCTTGGCGCTCCTCGCCGCCGCCACCAACCTGGTCGGGGAGCAAACGGGGCGCCCCGAGGTTCTAGCTGCTCTCTGGGCCTTGCTCGCCGCCCATGCCGGTCTGACACTGCCGCCCCAGAGATCATGGTGGATCATCGGACCCTTGATGGGCCTGACCGGCGCCACGCATCCGATGGCAGGGTTGCTCCTCGGTTTGCTGCAGGCCACGCATCTCGCGGCGAGGCTGCCGGCCCGGCGCGCCCTCGTCGCGATCGGGTCGACCGCCGTTTCCGCGGCAGCGGTGTTCTTGGCCGCGCTCGCCCTGAGTCCCTTCGGCATCATGGACATACTCGCTGGAACGGCCCACCATGCTCAGCTCGCCGTGCTGCGCGGCGGCTCGAACGCACAACTAGCCGACTACTGGGTGCGGGCCACCGGCGCGACTTTCTATGCGCTGCCCTTTCTCTTGCTCGCTTCGTCGGCGGCGGCTCGAGCGCTGCTGCAGAGACGGATGCCGCCACTGCTCTCGGTGATCTTCGCCCTCCTCCTTGGTGCCGTGATCTGGTACGCAGGTGTGCGAATCCCGGAGCACGCCTACAACCTCCTGCTCTTCGCCCCCGGAGTCTTCGCGGCCAACCTGCATCTACTGCTTTCCGCGACAGGTCTCGAGCGCAGGCTTCTAATCGCAGCGACGTCGGTTGCTCACGGGCTCGCGGCGATCGGCTTCCTCCGTTCGGTGGCTCTCTTCGGGATCTTCCTCGGCCAGGGAGTGTCGCTCGCCGCGGCGCGCGGCGAGGTTTCCTACTGGGTGTCGGCGGCCCGAGGAAAGATCGCGGTGACGTCGTCGCTCTGGGTGCTATCGGAGGACTACCGGCGGCTCGAGATCCTGGTCGGCCCGGCCGGGCCGGAAGTGGAGACTGTCGTCCTGCAGCAGAACTACTCGGGACGCCTGACACCTCCGGAGCTGCCCGGATTCACTTTGCGGCGGAATACGTTCCGACCCTCCGCGTGCCGAGTGTTCGGCTTGCTGCTCGCCAATACCGTTCCCGGATACTCGTATGGCCTCTACACTCGAGACTCCCCGCCAGGAGATCGGCCTCTGATGTCTGACCGGCGTCCCGCTGTTGATCCACCAGCATTGAAGACCGGCCGAGCGCCGGACTTCCTTGCCAGCCCGCAGGAGTCGGCCGGAGCGGCGTTGGTGCCCGCGGCTCGACGAGCTCGGGGAACGCTGAGGCAGTGACAGCCGCAAAGCCCATCCTGCGCCGCGTGGCGACCGCGCTGCGGCTCACGCCGCTCCTGCGGCTATGGCGATTGCTCAGGCTCTGGAACCCGCTCCTCCTGTGGCAGCGAGCCAGGTTCTGGCGCTGGAACCGCGGCGCCGGCCGGGAGGAGATGGTCCTCCGCCCGGGCCTGCGCCTGGCCGTCGACGCGCGGTCGCGCCAGCCCTTCGAGTGGTTCTGCTTCCGCTCGCGCGAGATGGTGACCGAGCTCGACGCTTTCCGGCGCGAGATGGCCGGACGCCGGCGCTTCCTCGATGTCGGCGCATGCCACGGCATCTTCTCGCTGGTCTTCGTGAACGTCCGCCCGGAAGCGGCGGCGCTGGCGGTCGAGCCTTCGGCCATCGCCTTCTCGATCCTCACCGAGAACGTCCGGCTGGGCCGCCTCCGCAACGTCGTCGCCAGGCAGGTCGCATGCGGTGCGGCGGCCGGTGAGCTGCGCATGCGCCAGCTGTGGCACCACCTCGAGGCCCTTCCCGCGCCGGCGGCGTCCTCCGCCGGCGACGACGACCCGGTGGTCGCCGTGCCCATGCAGAGCGTCGATGAGCTCTGCGCGGACCTCGACTTCCAGCCCGACCTGGTCAAGGTCGACGTCGAGGGCTACGAGCTGGCGGTGCTCCGCGGGGCGCGCGCCACCCTCGGCCGGTACCGGCCGCCGCTCTTCCTGGAGCTCCACCCGCAGCGCCTCCGCGAGCTTGGCGGATCGGTCGAAGAGGTCGTCGACCTGCTCGCAGGCCTCGGCTACGGCTTCCGCAGCCTAGGGGGAGCGCCGCTCGGCCGCCGCAGCCTCGCCGGGCGGGAATCAGTCTTTCGGATCATGGCCGCTCATGGCCTGGCTCCGTCGCTGCCGGCCGAGCCGGCGTAACCGCCGGCGGGCCTCGGAAGCGGCGAGGGCGAGAGGGGTCAAGCGCCGCGCGGCAAAGCTCCGGAGCTCGGTAGGCTGGGTCGGAGCATCGGGCCCGCCAAGGCCGGCCGCGAAGTGGCCGAGGAGGTGCCGCACCGGGCTCACGAAATGCAGAGCGACCTGCTTCTCGGATGGACCGCGGCCAGGCACCGGGATGCCGATCATCTCGGGATCGAGCAGGCGGCAGCCCGCCGGCTGCGCCAGCAGCGCCCAGCAGGTCTGCTCCACCCAGACCGGCGCGAAGCGATACCGCGGCCGCGCCAGGAACCACTCGACGAGATCGGGGTCGAACCAGCGTGTGCGGAAGCCGATGATGCCGGTATTGACGCGGGCGGCGAGCCGCAGGCGCGGCTCGGTCAGCATGTGCCACGACCGCACCGAGTAGGCGTTCTGCGGGTCGCACATGAACAGGGCGCCGCAGCCCGGCGGCAGGCGGAACAGGCCCGAGAAGGGGCGCAGGAACAGGACGTCGGAATCGCAGTAGGCGAGATCGTCGCCGGCGGCCAGCAGCGGCACGTCTAGCAGCTTCAAGGCGAGAGGATTGGCGGCGCGGAACGCGCGCGTCGCCGGACGGGCCGCGAGCGCCTCGGCGAGACGGTCATCGGCCTCCCGCCGCGACACGATCTCAGGGTGGCCCAGGACATCGAGCCGCTCGAGATCGGCTTCGGTGAGCGATCCGTCGTCGTGGATCCGCAGGCGCAGCGGAGCGGCCGAGAAGCGGAGCAGGCTGCCGAGGCAGAGCAGGGCCATCTCGACGTGCGCATGGCCGAGGAGCGTCGCGACCGGGCTGAGGCTCCCGTCGTCGCGGGTGTTAGGCTGCATGGCGCGGATTCTACCCGAGCGGCCGGCAGGCGCGGGTCGTGCTAGACTCGGCCGACCGCGCTAAAGCACGCTGTACCGGGGACATACAAGCAATGGATTGGAAGGAGAAGGCAGTCCTCGTCACCGGCGGGGCGTCGTTCATCAGCTCCCACCTGATCGATCTGCTGGTCACGCAGGGCGCTCGCCGCATCCGGATCGTGGACGACCTGTCGAGCGGCCGGGTGGCCAATATCCAGCCTCATCTCGACTCGGGAGTGGTCGAGCTCGTGCAGGCGGACCTGCTGGCCCCGGGGGTGGCGCAGCGCGCCGTCAAAGGCATGGAGGTCGTCTTCCACCTGGCGGCGATCCACGGCGGACGAGGATTCGTGGACCTCCACCAGGCGGCCTGCGCGCAGAACCTGGCGCTCGACGGCATGCTGGTCAAGGCCGCCTACGAGGCGGGGGTGGAGAAGCTCGTCTTCGCCTCCTCGGGCTGCGTCTATCCGAACCACCTGCAGCAGGACGTCTCCCAGGAGCTCTATCTCCGGGAGGACATGGTGGGGCCGCCCTACGAGGCGGACAACATGTACGGCTGGGCCAAGCTGATGACCGAGATGACCCTCGCGGCCTATCATCGCGATCTCGGCTTCCGCTCGGCGTCCTGCCGGTTCTTCACCGCCTACGGCGAACGCGGGGTCGAGAACCACGCGGTGATCGCCATGATCGCGCGTGCTTTCGTGCGCCAGAGTCCCTTCGAGGTGTGGGGGGACGGGACCCAGGTCCGCAACTGGACCTACGTCGGCGACATCGTGCGCGGCATGGTCCTCGCCGCCGAGAAGATCGACGACGGGACGGCGATCAACCTCGGCACCGAGGAGCGCACCCGGGTGATCGAGGCGGTCAACGAGGTCCTGCGCTACAGCGGCCACCAGGCGGAGATCAAGTTCCTGCCCCACATGCCCACCGGTCCGCTGAACCGGGTGGCGAGCAATCGCCTGGCGCGGCAGCTCCTCGGCTGGGAGCCGCAGATGAAGTTCATGGACGGCTTGCGGCGGACCATCGATTGGTACTTCTCGACGCGGCAGCGCCAAGAGGTCGGCGCCTATCTCGCCGAGATGCTCACCGAGCGCTGACCTGGTGCCGGCCACGGCCGGCGGCGCGCGGGCCACCCATGCACCGGCTGCTCTATCTCTGCGACTGGCTGCCGCCGGACTTCGGCGCCGTCGGCCAGTACAGCCTGCTGTTCGCCCGCCGCCGCGCCGCCGCGGGCGAGGACGTGGTGCTCGCCGGGCTGTCCTCCACCGCCGATTCGCTCGCGGAAGAGCCGGCGGCCGGCGGGCGGCTGCGGGTGCTGCGCCGCCGGGCGACGCTCTACGACCGCTCGGACCTGCGCGCCCGCGCGCTGTGGACGGCGCGCACCAACCTGGGACTGCTCTGGCGGGCCCGGCGCTTCTTCTGGGCAGCCGACGAGGTGCTCATCACCGGCAGCCCGCCCTTCCTCCTCCACCTGGCCGCACCGCTCGCCGTCGTGCTGCGCAAGCGGCTGACCTACCGCATCACCGACTTCCATCCCGAGTGCCTGATGGCGGAGATCGCCGAGTCACGGCCGGTGCCGTGGAGCCTGCGCGCCTTCCACCGCCTCACCCTGGCGCTGCGGCGGCGGGTGGACCGCTTCGAGGTGCTCGGCGAGGACCAGCGGCGGCGCCTGCTCGCCCAGGGAATCCCTGCCGGGCGCATCGTCCTCGCGCGCGACCCTTCGCCGGTCGCGATCCCCGCCGGCACGCGGCCGCTCGAGCGCCCGGCCGAGCTCGCGGGCCGGCGCTTGCTGCTCTACTCCGGTAACTGCGGGGTCGCCCACGACTACGAGACCTTCGTGGCCGGCTACAGCCTCCATCACCGCCAGGGCTCGGGGCGGGTGGGGTTATGGCTGAACGCCACCGGCGCGCGGGCCGACCGCTTCGAGAGGGCGTTGCGCGACGCGGGCCTGCCGGTGCACCGCGGCCTACCGGTGCCGCTGGCGCAGCTGCCGCGCCTGCTGGTCACCGCCGACGCCCATCTCGTCACCCTGCGCGACCCCTTCGTCGGCTATGTCCTCCCCTCCAAGATCTACGCCTGCCTCGAGTCGGGGCGCGACATCCTCTACGTCGGCAGCCGCGAGTCCGACATCCACCTGCTCTGCGCGCAGGCCCTCTCGGCCGGCTATCAGCAGGTCGAGGTCGGCGATGCGGCGGGGGTTGCCAGGGCGCTCGAAGAGGTCGCCGACCGCGCGCAGCACGGCGTCCGGGATCCGGGCCGGGACGGATGAGCTCTCTCACTCGGCGGGGCCACCGTCCTACAGCAAGTCGGCCGCCTCGCCGATACCTCGCGGGCGGGCGTCGATGGCACGCTGAGCTGCATGAGACGCCTACCATGGTATGCCCTCGGCGCGGCAGTCCTCGCCGCCAGCGCGACCCACCGGTTGGTCACGATGGTCACCCGCCTGGCGATGACGCGGCGCGCTCCGGATCGCCCCGGAAAATACTCCCGGGGAGCTTCGCGCAGGGCCAGCGTTCATGGTACTTTAGACCCCTCACCTCCGACTCGTGCTCTGCTCCGGGGCGCTGGCCGGCGCGGCGCGCAACCAGGCCGCCGCCGCCGCCCGAACCCTGGCTCCGCGGAGGTCGACTCGTGAGGGGCCGCCGGCCGACAGGAGCTCGTCGTCGGGAGCGGAGAAGGGGCTGCAAGCGCACATGAGATACCTGCCGTGGTATGCCGCCGGCGCGGCGATCGTCGCCGCCTTCGTCACCCACCTGCTGGTTCCGGCGGTCACCCGCCTCGCGATCTACCTGCGGGCGATCGATCAACCCGGCGTCCGCAAGCTGCACGACAGCGCCGTCCCCCGCCTGGGCGGCGTCGCGATCATGGGCGGCCTGGGCATCGCCGCCGGCTTCGCCGCCCTCGGCCACTGGACCACCTGGGCCTCCCGGATCGACAGCAAGGAGCTGCTTGCGCTCGTCGCCGGCACCCTGCTGGTGTTCCTGATCGGCGTCGTCGACGACCTCCGGGGCGTCGGCAGCGGCGCCAAGTTCCTGGTCGAGCTGGCGGCGGCGGCGCTCCTGGTCGCCGCCGGCTGGTCGTTCGGGGTGCTGCGCCTGCCGTTCGTCGGCGGCGTCGACCTCGGGCTCTTCGGCCCCGTCGTCTCGCTGCTCTGGATCGTCGGCGTCACCAACGCCATCAACCTGATCGACGGCCTGGACGGCCTGGCCGGCGGCGTCGTCGCCATCATCTCGGTGAGCAT